>NZ_LR732521.1 GCF_902506425.1 Novosphingobium sp. 9U
ACGAACAGGTTCTGCGATAGGCCGGGCACGTCGCGCTCGTAGGTCACCGAGAGCAGTGCCTTGCTCCCGGTGCCACCCAGCTTCATTTGGTCGAGGCTAGAGATCTGAGTGACGCTGTTATCCGGCCAGAGGACGCCGCTCTCGCGAAAGGCCTGCGTCAGGAATGTGGGTCCGCCGTCCCGCAACGACTCGATATGCGCTGGTAGATCAAGGCCGAACTTCTCGCCTCGTGCCCAGTTGATTACAGGTAACTCGGTCATGAAGCAGCGCTAGCGCACGACCGTGAGCCTTGAAAGTCGTCGTCGTAAACTGCTGCCTTGCGGTTACAGCCCGTCCCATCCGAAGCTGAATAAGCGGCTAAAGTCGGGGAGCGGCCACCGCAGTCTGAATGGCGGGTTATGGGTCGCACCGCCGCAAAGCTGCAAGCGTTCGCGTCTCGCAAGCAGACGAACTGTGAAGATCACCATCTGTGCGCTTCGCGATCAGGGAGTGAACCAGACCCTTCTGATCTTGCCGAACTCGACCTGATAGATGGCGACACCCTCGCTGGATCTGCCGCCAGCTTCAGTCCGCTCTTTGTCGATGACGAAACCGTCTGCTTCCATGCGCGAGAGGATCGTCGCCTTTGGGTGGTACTTGGTCAGCATTGGCTTGTAGCGCGCAATTAGGGCCGCTCGACCCGAGAGGTTCGGTTTAAGCTCAGGTCCAAGATCGAAGAGTTCCACATCTTCGGCATAATAGGACGCGAACGCATCCAAGTCGCCTTTGTTGAACGCATCCACCTGCCCTTGCACGATGGAGACCGAAGCTTCTATCTGTGGCGATGATGCTTGTGCAACCGCAATAGGGGTTGCGCCCAACGCCGTCGCCGCAGCGAACATCTTGGTTAGCGTTCGTCGCATTCTGCGCCCCTTTGTTGCGCACCGCCATTTCACGAGCGATGTTGGCGGAAAAGCTGCCGGACCGCAATCCTATCAAATGAGCTGTAAAGATGGTTCCTTCTGTTCACCGAAGGCTGCGTGATAGCGCGATGAACAAGCGGAAGGAGTTGGGGAGCGCACGGGATGACTGGATGTCGTAGTGTGAGTCGTGGGCGGCGTTAGCATCAGCTCGCAATTAGCGCAGCCGCGTATCGAACTTCAGAGCCAGCGTCGCGACACCTGCCTGACGCATAAGCCGGGGCAATTGGGCGCGTCAGCCCGGAAGTTCCTGTTTCCAGAACGAGCGTTGTTGATTAAGCCAGGGAGGCGCGCTGTTTCGGCGATCGCATGTAACGTTGCAGGGGGTGATAGATCAGCCGCGACCTTGCTCAGGAAAGGTGTGAATGCCGATGCCATCGAGCTTGCGATAGAGTGTCGAGCGGCCAATCCCGAGTCTGCGGGCGATTTCGGTTAAGCGGCCCTGATAGTGTCCGATCGCAAGTCGGATTACGTCGGCTTCGATCTGCTCCAGCCTTCGCACATGTCCGTCTTCCTCGAAGATCTGCACACCCGTCTGCTCTGGCACCCGACGCCTAAGCTCTTGAGGCAGTTCGGGGACGGCGACCTCAGCAAGAGCGGTGAGGTGACTTGCCGTTAGCGCGGCGCCACCGCACGTAGCCATCGCCTTCAACAGGATCGATTGTAGCTGGCGTATGTTACTCGGCCACTCGTATGAGCGCAGCACGTCATAAGCATCTTCGTTGATCGTCAGTTTACGAGAGCTTGCGTGATCTTGGACGCGCGCCAGGAAGGAGCGAGCAAGCGCGGGGATATCGCCAATTCTTGAGCGGAGCGGGGGCATATGAAGCCAAGTGGCATTCAAGGCCTTTTGCAGAGCGGGATCGAACCGACCTGTTTCGGTCAGCTCGCTCAGCGGCTGGTTGCTCGTAGTCAGAAGGCGCACGTCCATGACAAAGCTGTGCCCCGCTCCCAGCGGCCGCACCTTGTTCTGCTCGATGGAAGCCGCAAGTTCCTGCTGCACCGCTAGCGGCATGCGGTTGACCTCCTGCAGCAGCAACGTTCCGCCATGGCACGATTGCAGAGTGCCTACTTGCTTGCTGAAAGCGCCCGGGAACGCGCCCTTCTCATGGCCGAATAGAACTGACCGGAGTGAGTTCTCACTGTAGCTACGCATGTTCAGTATCTTGAATGGTGCGTTAGACCGCGGAGACGCAGCATGTAATGCACGCAGCAGCATTGTCTTGCCGGTGCCGCTTTCACCTTCGGCAAGCACGTGCCCACATCCCCTTGCAGCCATTGCAGCCCGTGCCAACGTAGCCCGGAATTGGGTGTCGGTGCCGACCATGCCCTCAAAGTGAGCCGGAATGTCAAACTTTGCCGATAGAGGCTGCAACTCGCCGAGCGCCTTAGGTCCGGATGTTACCCTGCGCAGTGCGCCTAACAGGCGGTCTGGTGCAAAGGGTTTGATGAGGTAGTCTGTGGCCCCAATGCGCATAGCGTCGATGGCGTGGGACGCATCGCCACTGGAGGTCAGCAAGAGGATGGGCAGGCCGGGATGATGACGCCGCAACTCCGAAAATGCTTCTCTTTCATCGGGCGCGGCGGACCAGCCATCCAGGATCGCTGCTGCTGCGCCAGCGCCTTGCAAACTGTCCAGAAGAGCTAGCGCCTGCACATGGTCCGGCGCGCAGGCTACTCGCCAACCGAACTTCGATACCGACGAGGTGACCCGTCGCACCTCACTCTGCTCGCTCCCGATCAGCACCACCAGGCGTTCCACGACATCCAACGGCACCATGTGAACCGGCCCCTTGAGCGAAAGTGAGCTGCACCCGGCTCACTTACCGGATGCGAAAGCGCCGTTTATCTTCGAAACTGTTAAGATCGCCACCACCTTCATTCTGAGCGCTGTTATGCCAAGTGCAGCAGCCGGTAGGCCATATGGCGGCTCGCTCGAGAGACGGCCGCTTCAACATGAACCGATGGCAATTTGTGAGAAGCGCCCGAGCGCCGCTGAGGGTCCTGTACTGGGTCGTCGCATTTTCAAAGCGGCTCGGCCGTTCGCGCCCAGGCCAGCATCAGCTATCTGCGACGGCATCTTCTAGTTCAAGCTTCGCCCGTCTTGGCCTGGGCACCTTCTTCGCCGGAACCTCCTCGGCCGGGGCAGCTTCCGAAGCGGCGCTGACGCCGCCTTGCGACCAAGGCCGATCTGTTTGGCTAATTCGCGCCGCCGCTCGCTGTAGCCCGGCGCAACCATCGGGTAATCGGATTTCAGTCCGAAGGTCTCCCGATAAGTCTCCGGAGTGTAGCCATGGCCGGCCAAGTGCCTCTTGAGGCTGCTGTAGGATTTTCCATCAATCATGCTGACAGGGGCATTCCGGTCAGCGAGGCTCTTGCGTACCGTGACGGCAGGCATTGGCTTCTCATCCGCTGCAGCGGCCTCCGGCTCGTGTCCGAGGCCTGTAAGCGCCCCATAAACCGAGGAGATAAGCGAAGGAAGCTGCTCGGCTGGCACGGTGTTGTTACTCACCATGGCACTGATGATGTCGGCCGTCATTTCAATCAAATTGTTGTGGTCGGGCAAAGTGGCTTATCTCGAGAAGGCTAGCGGCACTTAGGCGCGAGCGGTCGTCCCTACAAGGACGCCTGAGACCTGTGATGCCAGTTCCGTTTGTAGCTCGGGGTCGTGTTAGCCGAATATGGCCAGGCAACCATTATTTTGGACCGCTTGCAACGGCACAAAGCGCTCAATTGGGCTGCCAAGATGGCTCATTCCGCTCGCCAACAATCTGCCTCCAGTCTCGATGAACGAGCGGCCGAAGTCGGGAGGCTGAAAGGCGGCCTGAATGGCTTCAAGTGAGTCGCAGCGGATACACGGACACGCTCTTCGATCTACTGCGCCATGCGGGCGTTGCCACGAGAGTTGTGAAAGCTGTCGATGCCTGGGTATCGCTCGTAGTCGCTCTTCCGCAAGCGATAAGGTAACGGTGAGTGTGGGCAGAGCGTCCTGCACTCCGGACCGAGATGACAAGTCCTCGGTTCTGGTGAAAAATCGCGGATTAAGCACTGTACGAGGCTAAGAACTCGGACCGAAACCGCGCGATCTTTCGGTTGGCCTAAGCATCATTCGGCGGGTCCTTAATAGTCGAGGGCCGACTCCGCAGTTTTACCGCTCAGATCCTCAGCCCCACGAGGGGCGATTGCACGTTTGAGGCTCAGGACGACTCACTTTGTGGGATACCCTACACTCTCGTAAGCCTCGCGTACGCCGAAAGCTTCCTATGCCGGTAGGCCTTGTTTCATCATCCGGCGTATGATGTCCGCTGCTGCGCTTGCAGGCACGGCTTCAGAATACAGGAAGCCTTGGCCGTATCGACAGCCAAGCTCTCGAAGTCGCTGCTCCTGCTCTGCGGTTTCGATTCCCTCTGCGACGACCTCGATCTCGAGGCTGCGGCCCAGGTTGAGAACGGCTCCTACGATCGCAGCGTCGTCGGGATCCTTTTTCATATCTCTCACAAAGCTCTGATCAAGCTTGATCACGTCGACTGGGAAATCCTTGAGGTGGCGTAGCGAGGCGAAACCAGTCCCAAAGTCATCCAGGGCGATACTAACGCCCTCTCGGCTGAGAAGCTTTAGCGCGCGGTCGACGTACTCTGAGCCTCTGCCAAGGAACACTGTCTCTGTTACCTCAAGCTGAAAGCGGCTACTAGGTACGCCGGCGCTAGCGAGCCGATCAAGGACGCTCTCGGCAAAGTTGTCGCGGCGAAACTCAGCGGCGGCCGCGTTGACTGCCACGTGGCCAAAGGCAAGACCTTCATCGAGCCAGCAGCGCATATCTTCGATGACGCGGTCGATCATATGGTCGCTGATCGTGGCAGCAAGATCTAAGTCATCGAAGGCCGCGGCGATCGTGGATGGGAACTGGATGCCACGTCTGACATCGTGCCACCGCAAGAGAGCTTCAAAGCCATGTAGCTGCCGGTCCGGGAGTTGGATCTTGGGCTGATAGAAGGGTACGATCCGCTGGTTGCGGATTGCGGCACGCGCAAGGCTCAACATGGATTGTCGCGCCTGGATCTCGGCGCGGTGGTGCGATTCGAAGAGTGCCGCTCTTCCACGGCCCTGATTCTTGGCGACATAGAGCGCGATGTCGGCGCTTTTAAGCAGTTCCTCTTGAGTCCGGCCATGATCCGGGAAGACGGCAACGCCAATTGTCGCGCTGCAGTCCAGTTTACGGCGGTCATGTACGAGTGGAGTTCGAATGCGCTCCAGCAGTTTCCCTGCCATGTCGACGGCTTCATCCCCCGAGCCGATGTCCGGCATCAGCACCGCAAACTCGTCACCGCCGAGCCGTGCCAGTTTGGTGTTCGCAGGCGCTACTTCGCGCATACGCTGCGCAATCACAGCTAGGAGATGGTCGCCCACATCGTGACCCTCGGCATCATTGATGTGCTTGAAATGATCAAGGTCGAGTAACATCAGGCCAAGTTGGCAGCCACTTTCACGAGCCATCGCGACGCGGCTCGCCAAAACCTCCTGAAACGTTGCCCGGTTCATGAGGCCTGTCAAAGCGTCACGCGTGGCGGCACGAACCAGCGCCTCCTGAGCCTCCTTGCGCTCGGTAACATCGCGAGCGATTGCAACAAGCTTTGCAGGCTTGCCGTCGGTGAGCACGGGAGAGATCACGACATCCCAGTACTTGAGCACGCCGTGAAGAGTTGGCGTTGCTTCTGCGAAGGCGCCGTTGCCGCCGTTTAGAGCTGCCGACAAGGCGGCGGATACCGCCTTGCGCGCTCTCGCGGGCCAAAAGGAGACCCAGTCCTGCCCGTAAAAAAGCGAGGGATCCTGAATGCCTACCGCGCGCGCGCCCGGACCGTTGATGAATTCTAGTTTGCCGTCCAGGCCGATCAGCATGACACACTCAGTGACGGCTTCGACGATCCTGTGGTTCAGTGCCTCGCTCTGCTTGTAAGCAGCGTCAGCGAGTTTACGTTCGCTCAAGTCCAGGAGTGCCCCAATCAGACGACTTGGCTGGCCCAAGGGATCGCGGATGATGTGCGAGGAGGCGTAGACGTTCGCGTAAGTTCCGTCTGATCGCATAATCCGGTATTCCAGCGCTATCTGAGAATTAGCGCTTTCCAGTAGGCCTCGCATCTCCCGGAGGACGAACTCAGCGTCGTCGGGGTGTATTTTGCCGTGGAGCGAGTCCATGGTCTCGACCTGATCCGGGCTATGACCGAAGCAGCGCTCGAAAGCTCCATTCCAGCTAAGTCGATCTTCGTCGAAGTCCCACTCATAGACAAAGTCCATCGTCGTCTGGCTGATAAGGCGGTAGCGCTCCTCGGCCTCACGCAGCTTTGTCTCTGCGTTTTTTCGATCTGTGATGTCGGCGATAATCCCGGCGAGGTCACGCTGCGGACCTCCGCAGGGCCCCAGAACGGTCGCCTTGGCCTGTACCCAACGTATCGCTCCGTCTGCTCGGACGATGCGACACTCGATGTCGAACGCTTCGTTTTTCTTGAGGCACTGACGGATGCTAAGCTGTACCCGCTTCTTGTCGTCTTGCAGAATGGGGAATTCTCCCCCGCATTGATCTACCGTATCGTGGCCGAACAATTTGCTCGTCTCAGCGTCCCAGCTGCTCAATCCGCTGACAGCGTCATAGTGCCAGGTTCCGACACCGGCGCCAGCGAGAGCTTGGGCTGAGAACTCTGCCGAGCCAAGCCGAGCCGCGGGTTCAAAGGGCCCATCGACAGCACTGGAAAACGCAAGATTGTCTCTACCCAAATCCATCCCGCACCCAGACGCAGCTCGATTTCTTTCGCTCCAAAGCCGTAGAGGGTTCGCCTTAAGATTCATTGACTAACGCTGGGTCGACGACAAGTCGATCGAGCCGACCCAATTCGCGGTGCTGTCCGGCGCCACGACGGGAGTGGCGACCTTATGCAGCCAGATGAACAAGTGGGCGAAGTTGGGGAGCGAGAAGGACGGTCTAAATGGCGGGTTGTGGGTCGCCTCGCCTGGAGAGCTGCCACGAGCCTCACGGCGTCACAGCCACACGAAGATGCCATCTGACTTGCACAACTCGGGTCTCAGAACGCCGCCTGCAAAGCGTGCGCGTAATCGCGAGGCGCGTGGGACGCTCATTGTTTCAGCGGAGCAGGAGGTGGCTGCCCATCCAGAATCCGGTCCAGCCTGCGCAGCACGCCCGGCCTGTCGTGAGCCAGGTTCCGTGTCTCGCCAGGGTCGCCGAGTAGGTCATAGAGTTCGTATGTCCGTTCCCCATCCACGTCGCGGGTCCAGCGCACGAGGCGGTAGCGGTTCGTACGGATTGCCTGCCCCCAACGGTGCGGTCGGTTGTAGGCGTGATAGGCGTAGCTGCGCAGGCGCTGTGAGGCATGCCGGAGCACTGGCGCGAGGCTGATGCCATCGATCGGCTGGGGCCCCTTGGGCGCCGGGAGTCCGCTCAGCGTGGCGAGGGTCGGATAGATGTCGACCGTTTCGGCGAGTTGGTGCGTGACCTTGCCCGGGGCGACGCCGGGGCCGGCGAACACCAGCGGGATGTGCGTTGCCTGCTCGTAATTGGTGTGCTTGGTCCACATTGCGTGATCGCCGAGGTGGTAGCCGTGATCGCCCCACAGCACGACCACGGTGTTGCGCGAAAGCCCGGTGCGGTCGAGCTCATCGAGCAGCTTGCCGATCTGCGCGTCGGTATAGCTGACACCGGCGTAGTAGCCGTGGATCAGCTTGCGCTTGAGCGCGTCGGGGTACTGAGCCTCGGGCACGTCCTTTGGCACCGGAGCGTAAGCGGTGATCTCGCCGCCGACTTTGCCGGCGAAGGCGGGCGCGCCCTCGGGCAGGCGCTCGAAAGTGGGCATCGGCAGCTTGGTCGGATCGTAGAGGTCCCAGTACTTCTTGGGTACAGAGAACGGCAGGTGTGGCCGCGCGAAGCCCGCCGCGAGGAAGAACGGCTTCGCGCCGCCCTTGAGCGCCTCCAATCGATCGATCGCAAACTTGGCGGTCCGTCCGTCGGCATAGGCTTCGTCGGGCACGTCGGGCGATTCATAGGCAAGGCCCCGCGGCAGGGTGCGGGCATAGTCCCACACGTCTTCGTCGGGCAGCTCGAACTCGTTGAACAGCGCCTCTTCGCTGGTGTGACCGAGCCGCAGAGCCTCGGGCGTGAGGTATTCGATCACATGGTCCTTGTGCGGGGGCACCGACCAGCTTTGCGGATCGCCGATCGTGCCGTGACCGATGTGGAAGACCTTGCCCATGCTCTCGGTCTCGTACCCGGCCGCCTTAAAATACTGTGGCAGGGTGACGGCGTTCGGCAGGTAGTCGCGCAGGTTCTGCCCGAAGTCGTAGATGCCCGAGGTGGTCGAGCGCGAGCCGGTCATCAGGTTGAATCGGCTCGGCGCGCAGACTGCCTCATTGGCGTAAGCGAGATCGAAGCGGGTGCCCCGCGCGATCAGCCGGTCGATGTGAGGCGTAACGGCGACGGGATCGCCGTAAGCATGGATTGCCGGCTTGAGGTCGTCGACCAGGATCAGCAGCACGTTGGGTTGCGCCCTCACGGGCGGCGCTGGCTTCGCTCCGAGGGACCAAGGAACGGCGAGCGCCGTCAGCGCAAGCAGCCTCGCCGCGCGCTTGCGAAGACGCCGCACGCTCAGTCGGCTCCCTCTGGCAGAGGGCTCTCATCCAGGTGCGGCTTGCCTTTGAACGGGTGATTGTCGCCCTGCACGCGCCGCCAGGCTTCCAGCCGCGCGCGCAGGCTCTTCAGCGTCCTGGCGTGGGCCGGATCGGCGGCGAGGTTGTGTGTCTCGCCGGGGTCGGCGACGATGTCGTACAGTTCGTCCGCGGGCCGGTGGTAATAGGCATCGACGATCTGCTTGGCGGCGGGATCCTTGGCCGCCGCGTCGCGCCAGGTGGCGAAGTAGGCGTCACCGCCGAGCGGTGCCTTCTGGTCGATATGCGAGGTGAAGACGTACTCGGGATGCAGGTTCTCAATGTACTTCCAACGCGTGGTGCGGATCGCGCGATTGGGATAGACGTTGAAGTCGCCGTCGTTGTTGTGCGTTGTGAAGACCTCCGAGCGTCCGGCGAAGGTGGCGCCGGGCGTCAGCGCCTTCAGGGAGGACTGCCCGTCGATGCTTGTGGGTGGCGGACCACCGGCGACTTCCGTGAGCGTCGGCAGGATATCGATCCAGCTGATCATCGCATCGGTATGCGCACCGGGCGTGGTGTGTCCATTCCAGCGTACGATCACCGGGGTACGGGTGCCGGTGTCATAGAGGTTCCACTTGCCGAATGGCCATTGCGCGCCGTGGTCCGAGGAGAACAGGAACAGGCTGTCCTTGCCCAATACCTCGTCCGTCGCGGCCATCACGTCGCCAAGTTCGGCATCCATGCGCCCGATCGCAGCGTAGTAGCTGGCGCGCGCCTTGCGGGTCTCGGGCGTGTCGATGGTCTTGCCAGGCAGCGTCAGCGCGCCGGGCGCAAAGCCGTCGCCTGAGACCGGCCAAGGCACATGCGGCCAGTTGCTGCCGAAGAAGATCGCCAGCGGGCGCTTGTCCTTGCGCGTCTTGAGCCACTTGATCGCGTCGGGGATGCCGGCGTCGTCGTGGAAGGTGTCGTGCTCGTAGTGGTCAAAGCCGTACTGTCCCGTCTGCTCGTAGTGCGAGACCTTGCCGAAGGCGACCACCTCATAGCCCTGCGCCTGCAGGTAAGAGGGCAGCTTGCGCACCGCGGCATCGGGGCGCTCGTGGTTGGCCTCGGCGCCGTTGCGCGCGGGCATCAGCCCGGTCAGAAGCGCCGCGCGGCTGGGCGCGCAGGCCGGCGAGGCGACGAAGGCGCGATCGAACGAAAGGCCTTGGCTCGCCAGCCGGGCGAGGTTGGGGCTGCGCGCGTCGCGGTCACCGGTCGGCGTGGTATCAATGTAGCCGAGGTCGTCGGCGAGGAAGACGACGATGTTCGGCTTGGCGGGCGCGGGCTCGCTCTGCGCGAGCGCCGGTGACACCGCCAGCGCGAGGGTGGAGCTCAGCAGAGCGCGCCTCAGTCCGCGCGCGAAGATCGACTTGGTCTTGTGGGCCGCCATTCGCGGGCTCCTTCTGTCTTTTGCCGTTCAGAACTTGACGCGCGCGCCGATGGTGTAGGTCGTTTCATCCTCGAGCAGCGAGACGTTGAGGTCCTCGCTCCCGCGATAAAGCGAGGTGTGATTGCGCAGGATGTTCGATCCGCCGACATCGATGCGGAAAGCTTCGGTGACGTCGTAGCCGACGCTGAAGTCGAGGCGACCTGCCGCGCGCGTATACGTCAGCAGCGTCGGCACCACGTTGGTCACCGCCGGATCGAACGGACGCAGCTGGACGCCACCGGTGCTGTCGCTGTCGATGTACTTGGAGCGGAAGGTCCAGATGAGCCGGGCGCTCAGCCCCAGCTTGTCGTAGAGCAGGCCGGCGGTGTAATTGTACTTGGATACGCCGATCAGCGGATTGCCGGCAAGGGGATCGTCGCCCTTGATCTTCGACTGTGCCAGGGTGAATGCGCCTTGGACGCCGAACCCGGAAAGTGCGCCCGGCAGGAAGTCGAAGAAGTACTGGCCGCTCACCTCCGCGCCCTTGAGGTCGACCGAGCCGACGTTGCGCGGGCTCGAGATCAGGTAATTGAGGCCGCCGATCGTTTCCTGCGTGCTGGAGGTTACGACGCGATCCTTGATCGAGCGGTAATATCCGGTGACCGATACGTAGCCGCTCCTGAAGTAGTACTCGGCGGTGGCATCGAAGCTGTCCGACTTCTGCGGCTTCAAGTCCGGATTGCCGCGGCTGCCTGTGTTGAGGAGGAACACGTTGCCCACCAGCGTGAGCGACTCAGTAGGGCTTAACGACGAGAAGTCGGGCCGGCGGATCGAGCGCGAGTACGTGAAGCGGGTCTGAAACCCTCCCGGGAGCTGCAGCCGTGCGGTTGCCGAAGGGAGAAAGTCGGTGTCGGAGGTCGCGGCGCTCACCAGATTGTAGGCGGTGCCCACTCGCTCGAAGCCGGAGATGGTGCGGTCGGTCCTGATCAGGCGGCCTCCGATCACGCCGTCCAGAGTCAGATCGCCGATCGGGATCTCGTAGCCTCCCTCCAGGTAGCCTGCGTAAGTCGCTTCCTTGGCGTTGAACTCCTTGGTCGGGTCATAGTCGGGCTGGCGCAGCGGCAGCTTGAACAGCGCCCGCAGCTCGTTGCGGCCGCGCTCCGAACGCAGGTAGGCGGGGTTTACGCCCAGGAACGGCATGCCCCCGTTCAGCCGTGGCGCTTCGCCGATCACGCCGAGAAAGTCCGACGAGAGCGGCAGACTGGAGACCAGCCGAGCTGTCGCTTCGGTCGCCGTACCGATGTTGCCGAAGCCGATCGACTGCACGGTGTTGGTCTGCTGCACGTTCTGGAACCGTGCCTCGCGCCTCGCATAGCGCAGGCCCCCGCGCAGCTTCGAGAGAATGCCGTCGAACTCGTACTCGCCATCGGCCTTGGCCTGGAACAGTTCGCCGCGCGCCAGGCTGAAGTTCTGGTTGATCGAATTGCGTAGCGACAGGTTGGTCGGATCGAGCGGGAGGGAAGGGGCGATCGTCATCGTCGGGCCGTTGTTCACGTCGGTCTCGACGAAGACCGATGCGACACGCTGGCCGACCTCGGCGTTGAAGTTTTCGGTGAACGCGCGCGAGGTCTGGTAGGCGACGTCCAGCGTCGCCTTGGCGCGCTCCTGGGCGAAGTTCAGGCCGCCGGCGATCAGCTTGTTCTTCTGGGTCACCCGATTGGAAGACGAGTTCTGATTGATCACGACATTGTCGAGCTGGAAGCTCTTGACGTTGCACACCCGCTGCACCGTGAAGGGCTGCAGTGTCTGCGTGCCATTCGCGTTGTTTACCAGCGTCGGGTTGGTGCCTGCCGCGTTCACGCGAGCGTCGAAGCAGTCGTCATCGGCAGTGATGTTGGAGATGCGCGAGCGGTCGGTGAAAGGCTGGGCGTTGAACCCGGCGAAACCGGCGGTGCTGCGAAAGTAGGTGTAGAGCCCCTCGACATAGGCCTGGAGCGAGGGCGTCGCCTGCCACTGCAGCGCGGCGTTGACTTGCTTGCGATCGACCTGCCCGACATCGGGCATGTTCTGGATCACCTGCGGGATCAGATAGCCGGGGGTGTTGAGCGGCGCCGAGCCCGACCAGCGGCGCTCGGTGAGGTTGCTCTGGCCGCGGATCGTGTCGGAGCGCGACCAGGTGCCGTTCACCAGCAGACCTATCTCGCCCACTGGCGTGTCGGTGCGATACGAGGCCAGGGCGCCCAGCGCCGGATTGCTCTTGCCGACGTTGACGCCGTAGTTCTGCCGCGCGGTGAGCACGAGCAGCGGCTGCTTGAACGCGAACGGGCGGTTCAGCCTTAAGTCGATGGAACCAGCGACCCCGCCTTCGATCTGGTCAGCCGTCTGCGACTTGAAGGCATCGATCCGGGCAAGCGCTTCGGCCGGCACGTCCTGAAGGTCGAACCCGCGGCCGGTGGTGGTCATCACCTCGCGGCCGTTCACCGTCGTCAGGATGTCGGTGAGCCCGCGGACACGAACGCTCGACAGCTCGTTGTTGCGGTCGTTCTGCACCTGGATGCCGGGCACGCGCTGGAGTGCCGCTGCGACCGTGGGATCCGGCAGCTTGCCGATGTCGGTGGCGACGATGGAATCGACGACCTGCGTTGCCTCCCGCTTCACGTCAGCCGCCTTCTCCAGCGACTGCCGGATGCCGGTGACGACAATCGCATCGCCGCCGCCATCGGCTTGCGGAGCCGCTTCTTGCGCGATGGACGCCTGACTGGAGCAGAGCATTGCTGCCGACGTGAGAAGATAGACAGCGCGCGTACGCATGCGCTGCCCGCCGGCCCTGCTGGTAATTTTCATGTTGCCCCTGGATCTTGATCTTGCAGCGCACGCGCAAACAACGGCGTCGCCGCCGCCACGCGCAGGCGTGCCGCTGATGGAAGATGATGCAAGATCTGGCGCTGTCGCCTCGACCTGGAAAACCCAAGTAGCAGCATAGACTATATGCGACAACATAGATCCGCTTGCATCCGCGCAAGCCGCTTGGCCTATGGCGCGAACGCTAGATCGGTGCCGGGACGAGGACACTCATGCTCTTGAACAGGAACTTGAGGGCAAGCCGCTACCCCTCGCAACTGGCTTACCACCAAGTGACTCGGGTGAAAGCCAGGGTGCGATGGCACGCACATGATCGCGAACGGACGTGTGGTACGGGAAATTCGTCGAACGCCGCTGAACGTCCAGGCTCGGTTGGCTGTTGTAGAGCAGCCCGCCCCTTCGCGCCCGCACGCGATCACTGCCTCTCGCCTTACTGCCGCCACTATCGAGGGCTCTGATGCGACTTCATCTCTGAGGAAAACCTAGATGTCGTTAGCCGACACACCCCAGCTGATAAGGCTCTTCAGATATCCTTGGAGTTTGACGCGGCTGTAGGCTGGCAGTATATACTATAGTCTACAGTCATACGGTCGTCCTGCGTACCAGGTAAGCTTGAAGAGATCGCAGTCCGCTCTGTTGATACTATGAAAAACAGACTAAGTTTCGTTGTAGATACCCCGCTGCGGGGCGTATCAGCTGTGAAGTTACAGATGGGCGATGGTGTCTCTGCTGCCGTTCGTATCCAGACCGCTACGATCTCCGGCGTGCCCAGTGACCGAGCGGTGGTGGAACTCAAGCTGGGATTATGACGTCCCCGTTCCTTGCTAGCTTAGAGCACGCATCAGAAAAGCAGATAGGCCGCTCACGTGTAGAGTTTCGGACGGGCAGGTGTCGGAGGATCGCCTGAGCCCAAGTCCATTGGCCTCATAAGCTGAGCTGGCTCCTGAGCATTTCCCGTCTGCTTCAATCGCGATTCAAGTATGGCAGTTGTGGCATCGAAGCATCGAAGTTGCCTTCTGTCATGTAGAATCAAGGGCGACCTGGAGTCCGCGCGATGGCAGGAGCCCAGTCACGGCCGGCAGAGTTTCAATGCTGCTTGGGTCGTCATAGATGATAATACGATCCGCATTGCTGCCAGCCAGAGCCCCGCTGTCCGACTGGCATCGATTAAATCCTTCCAAGCAGGCGGCTGTAAGCGGCATCGACAAACAAAGGCCGTGCAATACGCCGCTCAACAGCGTCCAGCCGAAACGATCGGCGTTTCAGGCAAGCCCTGATTCCGAGCTGAACAAGCGGCAGGTTGTGGGAAGCCGCCGAGCGTCGCTGAGCGTCTGGTTGTGGGGCTCGGCGGGACCGAGCAGGGGAGGGGCCATCCCTTCATCCGCTCCAGAGCGGCCCGGCCGTTCCCGCCCAATAGTGGACATCGCCGGCATTCCGCTCATTCGGCATTAACCGCTGACACCCATAAGGGAACCCACGTGAAATCGATTGGGTTTGAGCGTCGTGGAAGCAGGTCAGCCGAAACTCCGAGTCGAGTGGAAAGAAGGCGTTGAGCATCTCCGGCTGCCGGCAAAGAAGTCGTGGTTCGGATCAGCGTTTCTGGGTGCCTGGCTGCTCCTTTGGGTTTGGGGTGGGAGTAAGGCGGCAATAATTCACCCTCAGGATGCGACGACAGCAGTTTGGCTTATCCTCTGGGTGCTTGTGTTGGCCGCCACAGCAATTTGGCTTATAGGCCAACTCGCCGGGGTCGACATCGTTCGGGTACATCAAGGAGAGTTGGAAATCACGAGGCGTGCTGGCCCGTTTGCGCGCACGTGGCGGTATAGCACCCGCATGATCGACAACCTGCGAATAGATACGTCCCAACGGACCGGAGAGGATTTCGACGGAGCCCAGTATGTGCCTTTCACGAAGCAGCAATGGGGCGCCGTTCGTTTCGACTACGGTGCCGAGACGATCCATCTAGCACCCATGTGGATGCCCTCGAAGCAGCACAGATTGCCGATTGGCTCCGGCAACGCTTGCCTGCCTCGGCATCCTGCTGACCGACATCACCGTCAAGCGCCCAAGGCTCGATCAGCTGCGACAGGACGTCCGCTTTCCACCCGATATCGCCATAGAGCCGGCCATTAGCTCAACCTGAAAGCGGCCATTTGCTCAAAGCGCGTGCCCTGAACGGTCCTGGCCGAACGCTTACCCGTTGGGGTGGGAGCGAGCCCTTGGCTCATTGCCTGTTGCTTACCTTTTCGTCTTATGGCCAACGGTTCTCACGAGAAGCGGTCAGAAACCAATGAACGATGAAGACGACGCTTGGGAGCCTTCGAGGGGCGGGGACTGGATTATATTCTTGTCCAGCGCCCTGCCTACGTGTGGGCTTATCGCACTCTTTTGGTTGGCGGCTTACAATACAGAGAAGTGGTATGTAGGGAGGCGGTCGCTAGGCTACGTTCAAGTCTCACGATTTGATGCGTTGATGGTTGTTTACCCGACCCTGGCGCTCATGACCGTCATAGCTCTCGTCAAATTCGGCTCCATAGCTATAGCTTTGCTCAGAGCGCCTAGAGCTCCTCCACTACGGGTGAAGTCAATCGGTTCGGATGAGGTCGTCATATGGACGGGTCGGCTTGGATGGCGAACCATGACGGCGCCACGCGTCGTAATAATAGCACTAGTCACGTTACCAATTGTTCTGGGCGCTTGGTGGCTACTAAGTATCATTCAAAGCCCTAGGGGCCTGTATACTAAGGTGGCTATCGGGGGATGGCCTACTTTACTACTTTGTGGGACAGCGATACCGATCTTTGTGGTCTCATGGAAGTCGATAAAAGGGTGGCTGCGTGACACAGTGGCAACCATTCGGATCACGGACCAACGAATTACCTGGCACGCTTTCGGCAAAAAAGAACCCTACCGAGAAATATCAGGCGAAGAGATTGTAGACGTAGCCTTGGTCAATCAAAAGGCGTCCTGTAGTTCGCTCACTATCATCCGCCGCAAGGATGATGATGTGGCCTATTTCGAACTTAACGGTCTGGCAGATCCGCAGCTCGCTTTGCCGGCTATTCAGGCCCTGATCCGGTGATCAAATGCCTTAGGAGCCACGTGGAGCGGACCGTGGGTCTTACCATGTTCATTGAGGTGAACATCGTCCGCTATCCACCCCGTTTGCGCGCTGGGACGACAGAAATGGCTAGCCTGAAGCGGTCGATCGTTCAGGTGAACGTATGGCCCGCCCCGTTTGCAAGTAGGGTGATTGGACGTTCTGATCAGTCTGCGTCAACGTATACGGTCTCATGGGCGAGCCCATGGCCAAGATGGACATCCGCGCGTTTAGAGCCTCATAA
>NZ_LR732522.1 GCF_902506425.1 Novosphingobium sp. 9U
GCCCGCCTCCTTGGCAAGCGCGTCGAGGCTCAAATCCTGGCCATAGTGCATGTGGATGGCGGCGAGCGCTTTCGCCATAATCGGGTCGCGCAGAGCAGCCAGCCAGCTGCCATCCGGCGCATCTTGCGCGTAGCGCTTGACTGCCTGCGCGAACAGAAGCTCTGAGATCTTGGCAACGGTGGACGGACTGTTCCGCCACTCCCGAGCGGCAATGCTGAGCGAGCTTGCGATCCAGTCCACCGCAAAGCTGTCGCAGCTAACCAGCAACATCGACGGGAGGGCCGCGAGGAGCGGATGAGCACCGGTGGGAACACCAAGCCATCCACAATAGAGCTGCGTCGGCTCTTCTCCTAAGTCCATGACGATGCTGTTGACGGCACCGTTCGAGCCAGGTCCGACATACTCGGCCATGTCGGTCGGCTCCAAGCCCGGTGCGGTGAAGAGTAGGTGTGCCCCGTTGCGGGGGAACAGGATGAGCGATCCCTCGCTGACCTCCGCCGCGGCCTGACAAGGTAATTGCGCGAAAACACGACCTTTTCGAACGAAATGGTACGAGATGATTTCATCCGGGATGGCGAAGAAAGGCGCGCATTGCTCAGGTTTAAACTGCGAGACGACACACCAATCTCCAGTGCATCGTGCGTCGAAGACCACGCCGCCATTCAGCTTCAATGACGAGAGGATACCATCGAGAACATCCACAGCGCCCTCCTGCGCTCAACCTGTGAGCACAAAGTGCCACAATAACTACTCTCCGCCAACAGCCCGGCGAGTATGTCTGTCGCCAGCAAGTACGTTAGTGCCGCATCTCATGCCGGGCCGCCTGGCTGCCGACAATTCCACAAGCGCATAGGCCTGCTCGGCGCCAATCCCGACATGTTCGAGGCGCTGGACGACGCCGAAATGGACCGGGCGAGCTACTGATACAGCGCCCTTCTGATGGTGAGGTCACGCGGTAATAAGCGCTTGGGCGCTCATGTAAACTGCCGCCGCAGCAGTTTTGGCGTCCATTTTTCTAAGCAAATTACCGCGGTGCACTTCAACAGTACGAGAGCTAATGTTCAGCACTTTGGCGATTTCGAGACTATTAAGACCATCTTTAAGACTATCGAGCACCTGCATCTCACGTTTCGTTAGCTCGCTTAGCTTATGTTGCGCCTCAGCAGAGGCGAATCGCGAGTTTATCAAGGAAGTAAGCTCAGCAGCAGAGCCATCCAGAAATGTTTGGATGTCGGAATGATCAAATTTATCGGGTAGATAGGCTGTGAGCCCCTTCAGGATGAGCTGCGAACAACGTACGACATCGGGGTTGTTATGGTAGCCGAGGACCGGAGCCCAGTAGCAGCGAGAGCGCATATCTTGCAGCAGGTCAGTGATAATCTGCCCCTCATCGCGTACGAGGATAAGGGTGTCTGTGTTACCATCAATCCGAAACTCAGCGACGCTATCGTATGGCTCAACATGGAACCTGCTCTTAGCCAGAGCTTTGGTTCGCTCAGCCCGGCGACGCATGTCTGCTTCAATTAGCGATATCGTCTTGTAGCGATGCATACGGCTCCTTCTAGTGCAATCACGTACGCTTCTAATCTAGATCACGATTTTTCGCTAGAGACGGATGGCCGACGCAATAGGGCTTGAACTCGCGCCATAGGATGAGGGCCGGCGCGAGACGTTTCCTGCTGTAGATCGACCTGGGCAAGAACAGTTGCAGCTTGGCGGCCATGGACGCTGCCGGTACGGTGGTGATGCGCAAGCGGATGACACGCGATGCGATCGTGGCGTTTGCGACGACTTTGTCGGCCTGCGTCATCGCGATGGAGGCATGCTGCGGCGCGCACTTTCTGGGCCGGACCTTGGCACTGCATGGACACACGATCCGGCTGATGTCACCGGAATATGTGCAGCCCTACGCCAAGGCGCAGAAGACCGATGACCGCGACGCCGAGGCGATCGCCGAAGCAGCGACACGTGCCACGATGCGCTTCGTATCGCTAAAGAGCGAGGATCAACTCGACCTGCAAGTTCTGCACCGAGCGCGAGAGCGACTGGTCAACGCGCGCACGGCGCTGATCAACCAGTTGCGAGCGGTGCTGCTCGAGCGCGGAATCATCCTGCTCAAGGGGCGTATCAACCTGATGGTCGCCTCGAAGGTTTCATGACGGGTGATCCCGCTATCAGCATCCGGACCGCCACGTTGCTAGCCGACCTTCGCGACGAATGGGCGCCACTCGACCAACGAATCAAGGCGTATGACGACGAACTCGCCGCACTGACACGAGAGGACGTGCGGGCGCGGAGGCTTGCGACCATCCCTGGCATTGGCGTCATCAACGCAACCGCATTGCTCGCGGCGATCGGCGACGATAGCTCCTTCGCCAAAGGTCGCGATTTGGCCGCTTGGCTCGGCCTGACGCCGCGGCAGCACTCCACGGGTGGCAAAACGAAACTGCTCGGGATCAGCAAGCGGGGGAATGGCTATCTGCGCAAGCAATTGATTCACCGGGCACGTGCCGCCATGCCGCACCTCGCCGCAAAGCCGAACCAGCTCGGCACCTGGTTACAGGCCATGCTGACACGTGCTCATCCAAATGTCGTGGTGGTGGCGCTGGCGGCGAAACTCGCCCGCATCGCCTGGGCTGTGCTGGGGCATGAAAAGGATTTCGATCGGCAGGCGCTCGTCGCCGCCTAATCATCAGAAATAGGGGGCAGCACGAAGCCGCACGCTCACACTGTCTGCGTGGGGTGAACCGAAGATGGCATAACGGGTCGTACCGGCAGCCTGGAAACCTGGTTTTAAATGTGGTGCTCGGCACCGGCGCTTTTATGAGGACCAGACTGCGCCGATATCCATCTTGGCAAGAGCATCAGCCTTGAGACCGGATACGTTGATGCAGACCATCATGGCGTCTTTGACAAACCTCTTGCCGACGGGGCGGGCCATACGTTTCAGCAGGCTGGCGGCGGTCCGGTGAGCCTTCAGATGCGTCGCATCGATCATCATCTGGTCGGGTTTGCCACCCTGGGCCCAGAGTGCTGCGAAGATCCTATTGAACACGCCAAGTCGGCTAACCGGATGAAGCGGTTGTAGATCGTTTTGGGCGGACCATAGTCAGCGGGCGCATCACGCCTTCGCAGGCCGTTCCTGACGACGAAAGTGATACCGCTAATGATCCGTCTGTCATCGACCCGCGGTACCCCATGTAACACCGGGAAATATGGCTCCATCCGGCGCATCTGCGCTTCCGATAACCAGATCAGATCACTCATGGCGACGCGTCCTGACGCCGCCATTGGATCAACCAACCACCCGCTAGGCAAGGTATTTGGTTGGTCCTGAGCCTAAATAGCTGTCTGGTTCGATCATCCAGCGTCTCGACTTCAACGATGCGTTGCAGTACCGAGATAAGCTCGCGCGCCTTCTCGACGAGGAAGGTGATGCAATGAATGTCCCAGCGCTGGTTAGCGAGCATCTGCACGACGCGATCCTCGGCGTAGAACACGACCTTGATTGTCTCAAGCTCAACCGCTTGGACTTAAGCCACGGTTTCAACTTTGATCTCATGCCGCGTATCAGCCATTACTTGCTCCTGGTCCAAGGATGCGCAGGATCAAGCGGCCGTCCATCGCAGTCGGTCCCGTGTACGATGCCGCTCCGCTCCTCGCGCTGGATCTCGCAATTGTGGGAGGAAGCGCAACCGGTTCCCAGTTCTTTCGGCGCCAGAAAAGCTTGAGGTCACCACGTTGCAGAACGCGGTGGTTCACGACGGTAGCGGTTACTGGCCTGCCCTTGGCCTCGCATGCACAGCGAGTTGGCGTCGAGGAAGGTAAGACGAGCCTTCTGCCACTTGCTGCCGCAGCCTCGCTCAAATAATGAGCGCCTGTTACTGCGCCAGCTGGGCTCGGGCATGTCGAAGTTCAAGTTCCTTCTCCGCCGATGATTTGTCAGCGGAGCATCTGCTCACCTTGACGCGAGAACGATTGAGCGCTCCAGCCGTGGCTTATTCAGCAGCAGTCTAGCTTACTCGGGGCAATGGCATGCCATGTCAATCCTGAACCGCTTCGCTAAGCCCGCTCAAGTCTGCCCTGAATGTGGCGAACGCTATATCGCCGCCGCCCAAGAGTTCATGCCTTCTCATTGGCAGGCAAACCACGAGGCGGTTCTATCTTGGCGCCTTGCGTGGCCGCTGCTCCGAGACGGTGTCTATGTGCGGTACGCTCATGTGCGGCCAAAGGAGCGGACGACCCGCCGCAAGCTGTTCCGCCTCTTTAGGCGGCGATCGGATCGACTAAGGTACGCTACCGCGCGATGACCGGCTGTTCATCTTGTCACGAATTTGGTTTACAACTTGAGTGCGACGCGAAGGACTCGTAAGAGCCTGGCCAACTATGCGGCGGGGACCTTGATACCCAGGCGCCGCCGTATCTTCAATTGACGGTCTGATGAGACCTGTGCGCGGGTGGTTGTAAATCGCTGGAAGTGATGGGATTCCTGGGGTGTGTGTAGCCGTTGTCGTCGCCGCACGGCTTTGTGTGACGGCGTCGTCGCCCTCTCAGGAAGCAGCGAGAATGTTCATCGTGCGCTTGAGGTTGTAGCCGATGGCGGTGAGGCGGACCTGGGCGGCAGCTTTGGGGAGGCCTCGCCATCGCATTAGGCGCAGGCCGTAGGGGCGCTTCCACGTTCCGAAGATCTTTTCGATCCGGCCGCGTACGCGATGGATGGGTTGATTTCACTCGTGGAGCTGGACACCTCGAAGAACCGTCTGATTTCGGCATGATGGCAAGGTGAAGGCGCGCGGACGAATTGGGCGCCTCAGTTTTTGGGGCTGATCCGCTGATTTCCGTAACGGATCCGAGAGCACAGGCCGTTTTCGGCGTCATGCGGGCGCAATTCGCCCCTCCAGCCAGGCCAGTCGCTGGAAACTATAGGCGAGATTCGCCATCCCAATCTTGATGCGGGCGCGAGCGATGCCGATGGTGCGTACCGCAAGGCCCATCCGGTGCTTTTGCCCGGCGAAGACGTGCTCGACGGCGGAGCGAACCACCGACCGCTTCGCATCGGCCCGTGCAATACGTTCGGGCATCGGGCGGCGATGCGGCTTGCGCTGGTGGATGTGGCTGGTGAACATGCCCTTGGCCAGAAACGCCTCGTTCTTCTTTGATCGGTAGGCCGTATCGGCCCAGACGCCCGAGGCCGTGTTATCTGGACTGATCAACACCGGCAGCCTTGCGCCATCATGAGCATTGGCGGCGCTGGCATCCCAGGTGCGGATCAAGCCATGTGCGCGATCGATCCCTATGTGGTTTTTGTAGCCGAACATGGGGATGGCAAGATCGACCGGCTTGAAGGCCTTGGGGGCCGCGCCTTCCTTGACCTTCGCCTTGGTGTACTTGACGCTCCAGCGGGCATCGCGATCCTTTTGCCGGATCTTCGCAGGGTTATCCTTCCAGCGCTCGGGTATCCGGCCCTCCTTGATAGCCGCCTTCTCCTCCTCGGTGTTCCGCTGCTTCGGGGCCGGCACTACGGTCGCGTCGATGATCTGCCCGCCCATGGCAAGGTACCCTCGGTCTGTGAGCGCGGCATCGAAGCGGGCAAATAGCCTGTCGATCGCCTTGGCCTTCACCAGACGCTTCCGAAACAGCTACACTGTCGTCGCGTCGGGCACCGTGCCATCCAGGCCAAGCCCCAGAAAACGCTGGAAAGAGAGGCGATCTTTGATCTGGAACTCGGTGGCTTCGTCCGAAAGCGAGTAGAGCGCCTGGAGTACGAGGATCTCGAACATAAGGACCGGATCAAGCGGCGGGCGGCCACCCTTGCCGCGAGGACTACGGCGCAGCGCCGCGACCAGCGGTCCTCGGAAAACCTTAAAGTCCACCACTGCCGCCAGACGCTCCAGCCGATCGCCCGCCGCGCTCAATGCCTCATATCGGTCCGAACGATCGAAGAAACCCGGCTGCCCTGCCATCATCGCCTCCGCTATCGCGCAAAGGCAGTGAATCACTTCACGCCGTCAGACGCCAGGGGTTTTTCGAGTTGTCCAGCTTACGCAGCGTTTCCTGCTCGTCGCGTCCCCACATACCGGTCGCGACGATCCTGGGGACGCCGCCTTTTGCCCGGACTGCATTGCAGAAGTGGGCACCGCGGTAGGCACTGTCGGCAAATACCTCGCCGGGATTGTCGGGCAAGGCTGCAGGTCCCGCCTTGCCATCGTTGATGTTGGCCGAGGTGATCGAGACTCCTCGATCGGCGCTGTATCTGCATCCGCACCAACGTGGGCCTTGAAGCCATGAACGGCTCGCTTGCCCTTGTGCTTCACCCAGCGGTCGTCCTCGCTGGCCGACGCGATGATGGTGGCATCGACCAAGGGTCCGTTCTTAACCATCACCGCCTTCGCCCTGAGCTGCGCCGTCACGACTTAAAACAAGCCACGATCGAGGTTGTGCGCAATGAGTAGCTTGCGAAACCCCACAAGAGCGGTTCGCTCGGGTGTCGTCTCGTTCGCGGCGAAGCCGGAAAAGCGGCGGAAGGAGGCCCGGTCGTCCAGCGCTTCAGCCAGCTTCACGTCCGACAGATCGTACCAGATCGGTAGCAGCAGCGCCCTGAACATGGCCAAAGGCGGCCACGCCGGCTCGGCTTTAGCTGCTGGGTGCAGCGGATCAAGAAGCGCCCCTACCGAACGCCAATCGATCAGCGAGGAAAGTGTGTCGAGCGATGACATCGACCGCTCGCGGCTAGCAAACCCAAACTGCTCCTGACCTATCGAACGCTGCGCCAACGGCTGCTCTCCTCTTGGGAAAACCCATTGAATCAGTGATCAACCTGCGTGTCTACAACCACCCGCGCACAGGTCTCCTTTAGGGCACTTTCACGACGACCGTTGATATCCAGCGGGTTGGAAGAAGTTCGCGCACTCGTTTCGAAGGAAGCGATCGAGTAGGCTACCGATGCGTTGTACGAGGCCGTCAACGGATCGTGCCGGCTCCTGCCTAAGAAGCGCCTTGAGCTTGGAGAAAGGCCATCTCGATCGGGTTCATGTCTGGGCTGTAGGGCGGCAGGTAGAAGATCTGGGCACGGCGGTCGGCGATCGCCTCGCGGATGCCGGCGACCTTGTGCGCGGGTAGGTTGTCGAGCACCACGACATCGCCAGGCATGAGGGTCGGTGCAAGGACATGCTGGACGTACATGCGGAAGGCATCGCCATTCATGCGCGATCAAGCAGTTATGGTGCTGTCATCCCGGAGAGCCGGAGCCCGGCGACGAACGTCATCGTCTTCCAGTAGCCGAACGGCGCCTTGTCACGGCAGCGCTCACCGAATCGCGCCGAGCCATAGAGCCGCGCAATCTTGGTGTTCAATCCCGTCTCGTCAAGGAAGATTAGGCTCTCAGGATCGGGGAATGGCTGCGCAGCTCTTGCACAGTTTGCGCCTTGCCACGTCCGGCCGGGCCGCGTTCCAGATGGTAGTGCCCCGCGGGGTGGTGTAGGAACACCGATCCTGGGCAGGGCCAAGGATGATCAGGCTGCCAGTGCTGGCAGGCTGATGTGCGGGTTATCGCTCAACGCGCCGATCGTTTGCAGCGTCATGT
>NZ_LR732523.1 GCF_902506425.1 Novosphingobium sp. 9U
GACCTGGATCGAGGACTACAACGACTATCACCCCCACTCGGGCCTCAAGATGCGCTCACCACGCGAGTTTCGAGCGGCTCAGGTTGAAACGTCCTGAGGGGTGTCCGGTGAATTAGGGGCCAGATCAGTCGACCACGATGCGGCAAATGTCGCCGCAAAGCGCTGGCTGCGCGAGGTGGCCAACGCTCGGGTGCACGCCACCACAGGCGAAATCCCTGCCATGCGCCTGGAGCAGGAGCGTTGCGCTCTCCGACCCGTGCCCGCGCCCTATGCGGGACGCATCGTGCGACGGCAGGACCGCCGGGCGCCGATCGCGTCTCGGCCGCTGGTCGGTATGCAGCATCCGTTGGCCACCTACGATATGCTGGTTGGAGCGGGCCTGTGAGCGATCTCCAGCACGAACGCATCAAGGCACTATGCGCCGAGCTGAAGTTAGCTGCGGTCCCAGGCTTATACGGAGCGACGGCGCAAGGCGCCGCCGCAAGGCAGGCATCCTTCAGCGACTTTCTCGAGGACACGCCCAAGGGAGAGCTCGACACTCGCCGGCAGCCGCGAGATGCAAGCGCGGGTCGCCGGATTCCCGGTCATAAAGACCTTGGACCAGTACGACTTTGGATTCGCAACCGGCGCGCCGCTCCAGCTCATCACCGAACTCGCCAGCCTCGCCTTTGTGGAGCGCGCCGAAAACGTCGTACTGCTCGGGCCATCAGGTGTCGGCAAGACGCACCTGGCCATTGCACTCGGCTATTTGGCTACCCAGCGCGGGTGGAAGGTGCGCTTCATGACCGCGGCGGATCTCGCTGTGCTGCTGGCCGCGGCTCAGCGCCAGGGGCGCTGAAAGCAGGCGCTGCATCGTCTAATCAACGTCCATAGATTGCTCGAAGTCGACGAGATTGGCTATTTGCCTATGGACAGAGAGCAGGCCAACTTGTTCTTTTAGGTCATCGCCAAGCGCTACCAGCGCGGCTCAATCATCCTCACTTCAAATCTGACTTTCGGGAGCTGGGATCAAGCGTTCGCGGGCATGACGGTACTCACCGCCGCTATGCTCGACCGGCTGCTGCACCACTCCACCGTCGTCCAGATCTCAGGCGTAAGCTACCGGCTCAAGGACAAGCGCCGCGCAGGACTGGTTCCTTGACCGAACGACAGGGGCAAATAGAAGACAACGTCTGGGGGTGGGGCTCGCCCCACCCCCAGACAACAAGGTGGGTCAGATTTCAAACGGCGACCCAAGCCTACATGGGTCAGTTTTCAAGCGGCGTTGACATGCCGCTCACATCCCGGGTCAAGCAGAGCGGAAGCTGATAATCTGATTGGCGGCTGCCTTATGACCTTGCTGCCGCATGCCGCAGGAGGCATGAAGCCACGGAGGACGCCGCCTAATCGATCGGACTGCTCATGCGAATCTTGCGACCCGTCCAACTCAGAAGAAGTGTGGCGCGGCAATCGGCTTAGGCCTCTTCCGATAGCCCGCTTCGATCGTCAGGCAACGCCGGGCAGTTGACTAAAATTTATTGTTCGCGCGTCATACCGGCAGCAATCTGGAGGCGGCACTACAGTGGAGAAAGCAGACAAGTCGGGCGCACAGCAGGCGCTGGCCTTCTTGACCTTTCATCGGCTCTCTCCAACTCCCCAAAACTATACTCTCGGTTACATCGCGCTCAACGAACCAAGCTCTCGTATCGCGCAAGCGGTGAAGGCGATCGCCGACGATGGCCTTCGTATCCGGCAGGCCGAGGCGGATGAGATTGTTGCGCTATATGCAGGCGACAGCATTCGCCACGCTACGTCGGGCGACGACAACGAACGTCGCAAGCTACACGAGCAAGCCACTCGGCTTGGGGAGTTGACCGCCAGCGCCGTCGCAGAGTCTGGAAGGTTCACTCGCGACTTGGACAGCAATGCCCGAGCGCTGGACAGTCAGGCGGCGCGTACGGTTCAGATCGTCGCTCGCATGATTGAACGATCCAAGCAGGCAGATGATAGCTTCCGCAGCGCGATGCGCGAGATCGAAACTCTACGACACGAACTCGCCAGCGCCCGTGAGGAGGCGGAGCGTGACGGTTTGACCGCTTTGCCGAATCGCCGTTACGCCGATCGGCACCTGCAAGAGCTAGCAAGCAGGGGTCGGATACGCACGTTCGGCATCTGCGACGTGGATTATTTTAAGTCGGTCAACGATCGCTTCGGACACACAGTAGGCGACCGAGTTCTGAAGATGGTCGCAAACGTCGCTCGGAGCCACCTGCTCGCCCCATGTCGTAGCTCGTTGGGGTGGCGAAGAGTTCATTCTGATTATGGACGGCGATGTGGCACAAGACTGCGTCGCGCTGCTGGACCGGGCACGGGAGGAGTTGGCATCGCGTCGGTTTCGATTGCGCGAAACTGACGATCCGCTCGGTCAGATCACCTTTTCAGCGGGGGTGGCGGTCGCTCACGGTGATCACAGCAGCACACCAGCTGATCTGGCCCCTATTTCACCGGACACCCCTCAGGACGTTTCAACCTGAGCCGCTCGAAACTCGCGTGGTGAGCGCATCTTGAGGCCCGAGTGGGGGTGATAGTCGTTGTAGTCCTCGATCCAGGTCTTGATCAATGCCAGT
>NZ_LR732524.1 GCF_902506425.1 Novosphingobium sp. 9U
GGCAGGGACAACCCGAGGTGCTGTCGGAGCTTCGAGCTCGATAGACTGAATGGGACCCGGCCAGCGGACAACATCAGGGCCAGCGGCCATCATACGCCGCGCCAACAGGCCGGACAGATGACCGCACTCCGACAGATCCGACCATCATCTCAATTTACCCCCTTGCAGCGCAGGGGCCATCCACAGATGACAGCACCCTCGAGGGGCGTCGATGCCGTCGCTTTCACTCCAGACATTCAGCGTGCTCTAGGCGGGCAGGCGGCTACCTGCTCCTGCTGATATTTCGACCGCGGCGGGTAAATCCCAACAATCCTTGGGCAAGATGAACAAGTGGCAGGTTGTGGGAAGCGTCCGAGTGCCACTGAATGTCGCGTTGTGGGTCGAGGCCAAACCGCCGTGAAGCAGCATGCCTGGGCCGTCATGAAAGCGGCACGGCGGCTCACGCCCACAATCCCGCGCAGCGATGAGTTGACCGAGGCTAGTGACCTGCCGGTCCTTCTGCACCTTATCCGTTCGACTTCCGCTGGCTCGCCAGCTAAGATTCGATCATGGGTAGCGTGCACAAATTTCAGCGTCCGCCGAAGAACGAGCAGCAGTTTAAGGGCTATCGGCCGATTCCGCGAAGTGGACCTAGGCGCGGGAAATTAGCGAGTTGGCAGCTGCGCGGTTGGCAGAAGACCTCAATCGCCTGGTCGGCGCTTGTGCTCCTTGCTGTCGGCCTGTGGGTTATCGGCAAGTTACTGTAGCGGCAATGCCGCTCGCGCCGGCTTGAAGGCATCCAGAACACACGATCTCTCCCGTTCATTGCTCGTTGCATGCCGCCTCCAATCTGCTCGGCAAAGCTGCATGAGCGGTAGCTGGTGGGAAGCGCGCTAGCGCCGCTGAGTGGCGGGTTGTGGGTCCGCAGGATCGCGGGGGGCAGGTTGTCTACGTTTTGGCCGCCGATGACGACCCAAGCGGCCAATGTAGGCTCTGTTTACGGCACTGAGCGCGCCGGAAGAAGCCGCACATAAACTCTTGTGGATCGGAGCGCGGCTACAGCTTGCCGCTGTCGCACTGCAAGCCGCCGGCTCTGCAGCTGCACACATCAGAAAGAACTTTCCTACAGGAAACCAAAACGGTTAGGAGGGGGCAGAGAGGAGTCGCCCGATGATGACCATGGTTCCTGCCTACCTTGTTGCCCTATCTACGCTAGTCACCAGCATCTCCGCCTTGGTTTGGTCGTTTCGACGCAAGCCATGACTCGGATCGGAGGCCAGAGCGGGCGGTTCCGTGCAGCTACATGGCGTTGCAAAAGCGGAAACCCAGTTTCGCGTTCTTCGCACCTTCAGCATTTCGTTACGTCAGCATAAGAGATGAGCCATTCAGGCATCCTCTCCCAAACTTTGTCAGGGCTGGTCTTCGGATCGGCCCTTCCTTTCACTCACACAAGCCTAGATGTTCCGCGGCCGAGGCTTGCAAGTTGAACTGCAACCGCTCCTTGGAACGCGCGAGCGGCCGGTTATGTTGACCGCAGCTCGGGCCGGACCTGAACGAACGGGCGAAGTTGGGGAGCCGACATGTGGTCCTGAGTGACCGCTTGTGGGTCCTCGGATCGACATGTGCGTCGAGACCTCACCTCCAGAATTCCAAACGTACCGCACGTAAGAAGGCCAGGATAGACACCGGCCGGCCGCGCCGCTGAGCCAGATGGGCGCCGCGTTCTCACCGCGATCCGAAAGGTCACATGTCACCTTCCTCGCGATCGCGGTACCACTTGAGCAGTTCGACGCGCTCGCGGGTAAGCTTCTCGACCTCGGAACTGTAAAGCAGCGGCGCAATGCTGCCGTGGCCAGGGCGCTTTATTCCAGATCGGTACTCAGCCTGCCTATCACGATAGGCCTCCCATGCCGCTTGACTAGCTCTAAGGCCCTCGTCCTTTCCGTCAGGATCGAGAGCTACGAGGATCCCGACGAGCTCGTCGTTCACCTTCGCCGCATCCGCCGCCGCCGCGGCGTTCATCTCGATCTGAGTGATTGGGTAGTCGCCATACAGGAGGGTGTTGAATGCCTCGTCGGCCGCGTTCACGAATTGCGATGTTGACAGGATATATGCGTCGAGGGCCCCGGCCTCGACTTCCTGCTGCTCCGGCAGCTCATGCACGAAGATGTGCCGTTGCTCGAACAGTCCGGCGAGAATCGTACGGACCTTATCGGGGTTGGGCATAATCGGTTCCGACGGCCTATCCCCTATCCTCAAGGCCGAGCGGTCCACCACACCCTGAAGATGGGCGAAGAGCGGCGTGTCCATCAGCCTTGAAAAGACGCGATCGATGTCACCGACGTTGTTGACAGGCAGCTCGTGCGACACGAGCTCACCGAACGACACTTCTCTGCCGACCAGTGCCCGCGCGAACGCAAAGTCGATCTTGAGCGTGCCCTTGACCAAATCCGCGCCGCGCGTTGCGTAGGGATCCCCGGCGTCGATTATCCGAGCGGCCCACTCCCGCGTGAAGACCTCGAGGATCGTCACGAGCCTGATCACGATGAACTGATGCGGAGCCCGGAAGGCGGCGCCATTCCAGCCGTCCACGAGCGCCGTGATCTCGCTCATTCCCCGCGAGTGGCCGAGCCCTTTGCCGCGCATGCGGACGCCCGCGATCTCGGCCAGCTTGTCCCGTGCCATTCCCTCAAGGTAGTGCCCGTTGCCTCAAGGCACCAACCGGATTTTTTCATCCAATGCGTCGACTGACGCCCGGCGCGTAGCTTCTGCTGGAAACTGATGAACGATGTCCGATGTTGAGAAGCGCGCGAGAAGGCATGAACGTCCGACACTGGGTCAGGCTCAAGGAAAGCAGAGCCGGCAGCTCGCGACCAATCCTTGCCGTTCGCCGCAGCGGACGCGGGTGTCTGCTCTTAGCGAGAGCGGCCGTCCAAGTTCGATGGATCGGACCATCAGCAGAGCGCCTGACGCCGGCCATTCAAGCGAGGGGTAGTCGGCCAGACTTCAACGCTCCCCTCGATCGTCGGCGAGAAAATCGAGACTGTTGCGCAGTGCGGAGCCGAAATCTTTGCCCAGCCCGGTCACGGCTCTTCGTGCGCTGAGAGCGAGACCATTTCGGAGGGCGGCGTGACCTTTGTATACGCCGGGGATGCCCGGAGCTGCTATCTTCGTCCACAAGAGCCTGTGAAAGCAGCCTGGGGGGCTTATGCAGCAGCGGCGATCAACGCGAGGATCTGTGTTCGAAGCGCTTTTTGTTTGGGCAAGGCCGAAGGCGTTGCCGCCTGCCCTCGAGGTCGCGAGTGAACTGGAAGCAGATGATGTCCAGACTGCGGACGCAGCGCCATTGGTCCTCGCATCGCGGCGGAGCGATGATCTGAAGGCAGAGTATCTGCTGGTCCAGAACCAGTACGAGGCGTTCGACCAGCGCGCGCTCTCTATGAAGGCTTTGGCGACGCCGCTGCTCGGGGCCGGGATTGTCGCTGGGATAAAGGATCCGAGTTCCGCAATTCTTTGGGCGACGATCCTGGTCGCCGCATCGTTGTGGTTGCTCGAGGGCATCTGGAAGGGTTTCCAGAAGAACCTCGCCTATCGTGTCGAGAAGCTGGAGCGCTGGTATCGGGGCGAGGAGCCTGGGGACATGGTGCCATTTCAAGTCTATAGTGAGTGGAATGCGGTACCCACGTCGATGCGTATCTACTATGTCGCGACGCGGATGTGGGCGCCCTTCGTGGCACTTCCCTATCTCGTGGTCATCGCGATTAGCAGCGTTGCGATCTGGCGCGGCTGAGGTCATTTCACATTCGGTGAACGAAGACAGAGATGCTCGCTTAAGACTCGCTGAAATGCCCCGCATAAAGCGGCAAGGCGCCCTTCAGCCGATCCGCCTGCATGCTCTTGCCGTCGATCTGAAACTCGCGGCCGCCGATCCGGATGTTGACTTTCTGCAGGTGGATATTCGGCCCGATCTTCGCGTAGCTGGACCAAGGCGTGTCCTTCCAGGCGTCGGCAGTGGGAGTCAGTGACACGAATACCTGGGCGTTACGGAAATCCTGTACGGAGGCGATGACGCCGCTCGTGTCGATGTCCCCGACACTGATGGCGCGATCCGTAACCGTGATCTCCAGGCGGGTCGGATAATAGGTTACGACCACTGCGTCGTGTCACCGCATGCCGTGCAGGAGAACTCGGTAGTCACTGCTAAAGGGTTGCTCGCTGCGCGCCAGCCGGCTGGCGGCATCGGCCTTGGCACTAAGGGCAAACAGATCGACGCGGGTCTGCAGGCTGGCGAGCAAGAGCGGCGTCATGCCCACGACATTCGTGGGGTAGAAGGTCGATTTTTCGCCGAACCTCAGCCAGCTACGTGAGCGATCGGGGCGAGCGCCGAGTGGCGCAGGAGGCCTTGTTCTACGAGTTCAGCCTGGATCGACACGTTCCGGCCGATCATCTGCTGCGGGCAATCGACCGGTTCGTGATCCTGTCGGGCATGCGCAAGCACCTGCGCGGCCTTTACAGCGCGATCGGTCGCCCTTCGATCGACCCTGAGCTGATGCTGCGGATGCTGATCGTGGGATACTGCTTCGGCATCAGGTCGGAGCGCCGCCTGTGCGAGGAGGTGCACCTCAACCTGGCTTACTGCTGGTTCTGCCGTCTGGGGCTCGACGGCGACGTGCCGGATCACTCGACCTTTTCGAAGAACCGGCATGGGCGCTTTCGTGAGAGTGATCTGTTCCGCCAGTTGTTCGAGGCCACTGTGCGGCGTTGCATTGAGCAAGGACTGGTCGGCGCCGACGCATTCGCTGTCGATGCCAGCCTGATCCGCGCCGAGGCCAACCGGCAGACCTATGTTGAGGGTACGCAGGGTCTTGGCGCTGTTCCGGCAGGGCGTGCCGTCGAGGAGTACCTCGCCGTACTCGACGATGCCGCTTTCGGCGGCGCAACTCCGGTCGAGCCCAAGCGGGTTTCGCCGGTCGATCCTGCGGCCCGCTATACCCAGGCGCACGGCGGCCGCGCCGATTTCTGCTACGCCACCAACTACCTGATCGACGTCGACAATGCGGTGATCGTGGATGTCGAGGCAAGCACGGCGGTGCGCCAGGACGAGGTGACCGCCGCCAAACGGATCATCGAGCGGGCCGCCGATCGCCATGGCCTATGGCCCCGCAAGCTGATCGGCGACACCGGCTATGGCTCTGCCGGCATGCTCGCCTGGCTCGTCCACGAACGTGGCATCGAGCCGCACGTGCCCGTCTTCGACAAGTCCGCCCGGAGTGATGGTGCGTTCGAGCGCAGCGACTTCACCTTCGATCACGAGGATGACAGCTATATCTGCCCGGCTGGCAAGCGACTTCGTCCGCGCAACCGCAACTTCGCCTCGCCGCGCCCGAAAGTCGATCAGGACGGCTTCATTCGCTACCGAGCCCGGCAGCAGGACTGCACCAGTTGCGCCCTCAAGCCGCAATGCACACCCATCCTGCCGGCGCGCAAGGTCACGCGCGCGATCCATGAGGGCGCCCGAGATCTGGCACGCTCCCTATCGCAAGAGGACGAATGGGTAGCCTCACGCCGCGAGCGCAAGACGGTCGAGATGCTGTTTGCCCACCTCAAGCGCATCAGGCGGCTCGATCGGCTGCGATTACGCGGACCCAATGGCGCCAGAGACGAATTCCACCTCGCCGCAGCCGCCCAGAACCTGCGCGAGCTCGCAAAGATCAGCATCGCCAGGCAGATGGCGATGGCATGAGGTCTGGCGACTCTGCTCGGCCATCTCGATCAGCACTCTTCGCTCCGCGGAGAAGGCGACTTTTTCAACGGCATCTCCCAATGTCAGTCGCTCTTTAAATTACCGGTGGCTGCCCCTCAGGCGCGAAGCGCGTGGTGAAAGAGGTTGATTGTCCACATAACGGAGTTCACGATGCTGACGATGGAGCCGGGGCCCGACATCGCGCTCTATCACGACCGGCAGATCGCGATCCTCGAGCGCCGCGACTGGGCCGACTGGCTCGACCCCTCGGTCCCGGCAAAGTCGATCTTGCGGCCGCTGCCGGCAGGGAGCCTCGACGTCGTCCGGGTCGGGTGATCGCGCGCGCGATATCTGTTCATGAGCAACGAGAGTTTCGAACGTTCATGACGAGCGACTCGCCGGGGCAGATCTGGCTTCCGAAGAAACGGGACGCCCTTAAAGCCTCCTCGTGCCGGTGCGCCGATAGTCAAAAAAGGTGGATCGATCGCGCCCGGTAGCTCTACGTAACCTCAATTGTCCGGCGCGCTTCACCATCAGACCCGACACCGTAAACCCCAATAAAATAGATTATAATTCGAAACACGCCATTTCGGATGAATAATGTTCGGCGCATGGCGCGCTCTGAGACTCTTATTCGCCAAGATAATCGCTCGTCGGGCGCTTGACCTGGAAGTGCCGCTACGTCACCATCTCCCGCTCTTGGGGGAATTGCGCGTGGCGAGGGGGTATGCCTAAAGTCGCGGTAGCTGCCGCTGCCATTGCAGCCGGCAACAATATATGGGCTGGACCGCCCAATACGGTCAGCACCTGGATCGTGCTGCTGTCGTTCAATCTCCCGATTCTTGGCGTTCTTGCGACAGTCCCCTTTTCACGGCGGCTCGGCGATGTCCTGAAAGACAAAAGTCCGGATGCCATGGGCATGGTCAGCTATAGCCGGGTGACCGGTGCGCTCGGTGCCGTGATACTGACGGCGTTTTTCTGGGCGATCGGCAATGTCGTCCTGATGGACGCGCTCGGCGACCGCGGTAACATCGTCCAGTTGCTCGATGCCGCCGGGCGATTCTTCCTCGTGGGATCGGCGCTGTTCCTACCTTATGCCTTCAATCAGTTGCGGTCGATATTCCCATGGGCCGCAGGGACCAACGCGGCCCTGATCGCGTCGGCGGACGCGACAGCACAGCACACCCCGGCCGAGCTGGTCATCGCCAATCTTTCCTCGATCCCCGATGCCGAGCTGGAGGCAGCGATCGTCGGGATCCAGGCGCAGGTGAGCGGTGAGTTCGCCAAAGAATGGGGCATATCGGCGAAATTGATCTGCCGCAGGGTCGATCCCGGCGTTCCGGCAGCCGGCCCGGCGGCCGCCGCGACCATCTACCTTGGCGACAAGGCGCACGATCCGCATGCAGGCCAGCAGACATTGGCGGGCTATCATACACAGACCCAGGGCGAAGCAGCGTCGGGGTTCGTCTATCTCGACGTTTGTCGGCAGTATAAGGCCGACTGGACGGTGATGCTGTCGCACGAGGTGCTCGAGCTGCTCGCCGATCCGACTGCGGTGATGAAGCTGGATGGTCCGCATCCGCGGGGCCCCACCGTGACGGTCCAATATGCGCAGGAAGTCTGCGACGCCGTTCAGGCCGACATCTATCTGTCGAAGGGCGTGAAGGTCTGCAATTTCGTCCATCGGGCGTTCTTCGGCCTGCCGGGGGGATCGCCCACGCTCAATCATCTGGGCCGACCCCAGGAAAGGTTCGGACCGCGGCCCGGCGGCTATGTGACATGGTTCGACGACGCGGGAGGCCATGAACACTGGTCTGACGAGACTCCGCAAGTGCAGATGGCGGCCCGGCTCCGCAACCTAGACCTTCGGCGCAACGGCCGCCGTTTCGGCCGGCTTCCCGCCGCTTTGCAACCAACCGTTCCGGCCAAGCCCAAAGGCGTTGCGGAGCAGCTGATCAGCCGGCTGCGCCCCGGCAAAACACCCCGAAACCCTGATCCATAGGAGATTGGCCATGATGCGCGTGCCCATGATCGTTCTGCTGTCCATGCTCGCGACCGGCTGTGCATCCAGCATCAAGGTGTCGCATCTCGACACCAGCATCAGTCCCACGAAGGGTGTGCCGTGGAACCTGGCGATGACGCAGTACAGCATCACAATCACGCGCGAGATCAAATCGTGCGACAATGCCCTCAACGGCAGCGTGACGGTTGCGGCCACGGCAGGAAAAACTCTCGATCGCGACCAGCAATATGCGCTCTATTCAAGCGGGGTCTGGGCGACCAGCGACATCACCTCGACCTTGGCGGCCGACGGCACGAGCACCGGGCTCAACGCCCATTCCGAAGATCAGACGGGACAGGTGATCGCCAATATCGCGACCACCATCGCCAAGGGGGCGATCAGTATGGGCGCCGCGCCGGGCGTCCATTTCACCTGCTCGGACAAGGTGCAAAAGGCGCTCGACGCACTGCATCCAGTGGGCAAGGACGAACTGAGCGATGTCGTCGACAAAGAGACGGCGGATGTGGCTGCCGCAACGACGGTCGTCACGCAGCTGACGACAGCGCTCGGTTCGGACAAGGCGAACAAGGCTCCATTGCTCAAGGCCTATACCGCGCTGAATGCCAAACAGGCTCTTCTGACGACCGATCAGGCGCGGCTGGCGGCGTTCACCAAGCTGGTGACCCACGTCCAGAAGGTCGACTGGCCGCCCAAAGGCGACGTCGCCCAGACGACCGCGCCGTTCAAGCTTCCTCAGGATGTGCTGGACAAATGGATCACATGGGTCGTTCCGGCCGGACAGAAGCCCGGCACGGTCGATACGGCCGCGTTCGATGTCCACCTGGCCATCTATGCCCGCGCGGACGATGGCGGCTGGGCGGTGCCGACGGTTGCGCCCGCAACCGCGGATACCGAGGTCGGCGTTCCCGTGCGGCTGCCGCGCGTCGGCCGGGTCGTCGCATGCACCGTTAAAGCGTGCGATGCCACGCTGCCAGTCGGCTGGACGCCGACCGATGAAGCGAAGCTGGTGATCGCACCCGATGTCGCCGTGCTGCAACTCGGACGGCTCTACACCGTCCCTTGCGCGGGAGGCACGTTCAAGTCGGAGGCGTGCGTCATCGCGATCGACGCCAACGGCATACCCACATCGGCCCAGGTCTCGGAGAAGGTGGCGGCGGCCGCCGCGGCCACCGGCTCCCTTGCCTCTGTCGCGACGACCGCAGCCGATCTGCCAGGGCAGATCGCCGCGGCACGATTGGCGCGGACGAAGGCGCAGGCCGACCAGCTGACCGCGGAAAACACATTGGCCGCCGCAAGAGCGGGCGCGCCGACTGCGGCGGAGACGGCCGCTGCCAATGCCCAGCTCGCTTATATCAATGCGATGAACGGCGTTACCGCCGCGCAGGCCGCGGCGCCGACCGCGCAGGCGACGGCGCAAGCCAACGCGCAGCTCTCCTATCTCACGGCGGCGAACAACCTGGCCACGGCGCAGGCCAATGCGCAGACGGCAGGTCCGGCAGGTCAGGCGGCCGCACAGACCGCGCTGACCAACCAGCAGACAGCACAAGCCAGCGCTGAAGCTCTGGCTGGCGTAACGCCCCAGATCAGCGCCTTGACGGCACAGACGTCGCTGCTCAACGCCCAGGCCGCGCAGATCAATGCACAGGTCGCATTGAACAAGGCGCAAGCCGCCCTGCAACCCTAGCCACGCATCGGCGCACTCGGACGTTGGGCGGGTCGGGAGGATCGACAAAGGGCGGTGCCCGATCGACGGGAATGAAGGCGACCATGGACGAGCTGTTTCGGCAAATTCCCTCGCTGCTGGCCCAAGGTTTCACGTTCATCGTGATCGCGCCGCTTTTCTGGTGGAAGGCGGACGATCTGGTCTCCAAGGACGCCAGAGAGGAACTGGTCAAAGCGGTCTCTGGCGGCGCGACAGCCGATACTCGCCAGGCGCTCGACGGTCTTCGCGACATGCTCGACGCATATCTGCCCTGGCGGAAGGCCATTTCGACCTATTTGATCCGCGTCCTCCTCATATCGTTTTTGAGCACGCTCTCGGTCGGGATCATCTACTTTTCCAAGACCGGAGGCTTCTGGATCCAGTTCACGTCCGGCGAGCAGGCGCGGAACAATTTTCTGTCGCAGCTGCTGCTCGACGGCTTCCTCAAGATCTTTCTCGTCAACGCCATCGGGCTGCTGCCGCACAGCTACTATGTCGGCCGCCTGACCAGCAGCGGCGCCATCGCCTGTCTCGGTTATCTGGCCTTCGACATCGTCACGCGCGAAATTCTCTTCATCGCGCTGAGCGCTGTCATCTGGGTCGGGTTTGCCTTTGCGTTCGGGTCGTTCGCAGGGAGCGCGCAGATGGCCTTCGAGGCATTGCTCCCGACGTTCGTCAACGCCGGCTATTTCCGCAACCTGACGAGCGTCTATGTCTACGCGGTCGCAGCGTCGTCCCTGCCGCTCCTGATCGGCGTTCTCGCTCGCGTGCTGGGGATTACACCGACCAGTCGGCGGATCGTCAAGGTGTTGCTGTTCGTGCTGCCCTGGAAGGAAAAGCCCGTGCGGTCTCTCGCCTTGCTCGCCGCGGTCCTGATGACGCTGTTCGCGATGCTCGGCTCGGCGCTGCTTTCGCCATTGTCGCATGGGTGACGCGACACGACGCGAGGCCCGTCCGAAGGCGAGATCCCGCGCTGCCGCTCGACGGAATCCACGATCTAACGGTTGAGGATGACCGCGATCGGACAGTGATCGGATAATGCTTCTCGCCGCCCGCATAGCGGGTCTCGGTGGAGGCGACGAGGTCGGCCCCGGCGCGCCGGTCGAGGACGTTGTAATCGATGAAGCTGTCAAAGCGCGGGTCTCAGCCGGGGAGCGTGCCCATGTCGGCGAGGCGCAGGCTTGCGTTGGCAGGCTGGCCGTCGTCGAGTTCCGACCAGAAAGGATCGCCGGGCACGGCGAGGCGGCGGTTCCAGTCGCCGAGCACCGCAAATCGTATCGGGCCGCTGGCTGCCGCATCGATCCAGGCCTCGATCGCGGGCAACTGCTGGAGAAGGGCCGGGCAGGCCCTGTTCTCGGTGCCCTCGAAGCAACCCGATTTCAGGTGGACGCCGCGCAGCCTGATCGGCCCGTGCCCTGCGGCCCGCAGGGTGATATCAATCCCCGAGCGCAGTTGCGGGTTTCCTACCTCCAGCGAGGTCACATCGGGATGCCGCTCGAAAGCGAGCCCCTTGCGGATGGCGAAGCCGACCGCCTGCCGGATGAAGAGCTTGTCGGGATGGCGACCGCCGCAGGTCCCACTCACGGCGCCGGGCCGGTTCTCCATGACGATGCTGTAGCGCGCCGGATCGACGACGCGAGCCGCCGCCGCCGGATTCTCGGCTTCCTGGAAGGCGACGACATCAGCGTCGAGGCTGTCCGCGATCCGCCGCATCGCCTGATAATCCTTGGGCCGGCGCGGCTCGCAGCCGGCACCATCCTTTTCGGCGAGGAATTCGAGGTTCCAGCTGGCCAGCCTGAGCGGCCGGGCGGAAGCGGAGTGCCGGGCAGGGGTGGCGCTGTCGGGGCCAGGGCGTGGACTCGAGGTGCAGGCGGCGAGGGCGGCAAGGAAAAGGGAAAGGGCGAGATGCGTGATTGGGCGGAAGGTCATCTCCCTTGTGGCGCTGGGAGGGTCGGCGATCAATCGCGCGCCTTATCGATCGGTCGCGAGGCCGGCGTTATGCCAGGGAGGCGCGCCACTGCCGACGTCCGGCCGATCGTGATAATGAAGCAGGTCTGGCACCGAGCCAGCGCAGATCCGCCTACGCAGCCGGCGTTCGAGACCGCGAGGGCTACGGTTCATGACTGGGTCGTGCCATCAGGACGTCGAGGGTTCGCGGCATATCGTCGAACGGTTCGGTCGTGAGTTGAACGCCGTTACTTCGCCGAACATTTTCCAGCACCGGTCACTGCGTTCTGTACCCGAACAAGGATGCTTCAGCCGTGATCGGACGACAGAGATGGGGCGTCCCCCGGTGCGATGTTCGGTCACGGCAGCACCCGACCCAAGACCTGTCGTTCAACCGGTCGCCGGGGAATGGCAGGAAAGTCCCACTTTACGTCGTACCGCCCGGCGGAGCTGGTCTCCCGGATGAGGGCAGGGGCCCACGTGAACAAATGGCAGAAGTTGAGGAGCAAAAGAGAGCCTCCGAATGGCCGCTTATGGGTCTGCTCGAAACAGCCGCAGGGGAGGGCGGCTATCCCTCGTTCCCGCTCCACAGCGGCCTGGCCCACGAGAGGACGTCACTTGCCCTTTGATCCTAGAAGAGCATCACGGAGCCGCACCATGGTCTTGAAGTGGCGATCACCTTGTGCAGAGTGCTCAATCAACATGTCCTGTTGGCTGAGTTCGGTTTTGACCGGTGAGGGTTGGGCTGGCACCATGCCAGGTGGAGCAGGCGGCGGCGGCGGTGGCGGTGGCAAGGAGCACTCGTAGACCGTTCTAGCGTCTTTAGCCGCACGATCAGCGACAGCCTGCTTGTAGTCAGCGTATAACTCGGTTCTGCGCAGAGATTGTAGGAATGCACGATCTCGATTGGCCCGAGCCAGCACGTAGCTTTGAACCACTTCCGGAGCACAGTGCGGGACGACGAACATCTGATAATCTTCGACTGCCTCGCGAAAGGCCGCGCGCGTCTCAGGGTTCATCGCAGGTCGCGCTGCAACTTGTTGGGAGAGCAACAAAGCCGTGAGCACGGCCAGGAGATCATGACGCACTTAAAGCTCCTATAAGGCCCATTCTAACGTCCTATCATCCGAGCGCCGGCTTTCCACCATCTTCAGCCAAAAGCTGGTCGGCAGGAGCCGCCCCAGCTTCCGCTGTTGACATGAGCGATACACAATTTTGTGAAACGTCGGCCTCTGAACTGCGGGAAAGCAAGCGCTATGTTGACCCGATTGTTGGCGCTGGGAATCGCTACCCCACTTGCTCAGCTTCCCGCGCAGGCGGCCCGACACGTGGGAGGAAGAAGCAACGATCAGATTTCTGGCAGCACATGGGAGGTGGTCAGTGTTGGCAACCAGCCGGCTCCTCGCCGGTCCAAAGCACCTGCCGCCACCCTACTTATGGGTGGGGACGGGGCTATAGCAGGCACATGGGAGTGCAACGGCGGCAGCTCAGCCTATGTCCGCTGGACGAAGGCGGGCGGATTCATGGGCACTGGCGGCCCCATCATATTTACCGCAATGGGCTGTTCGGAACGGGACAGGACCGACTTTGCCGGAAGCTTCTGGCGTCTGATGGGCAAAGCCCAACGATGGGAACGGTCGGGTAAGCTGCTTACCATCCGCGCAAGCGACGGAAGCGTTGCACGTTTGCGGCTGATATCCCAACGGCACTGACCAGAACGGCACACCCGCTGCGAGCGGCCAGTCCGCTCTCCACCCTTTTGCATGGCTGGACGAGAGGGTCGGCTCGGCCAATGCGGTCGGTCGTTCAGAGATGAATGGAAGGAAGAAGTTGGGAAGCGGGCAGGGCGGTCTGAATGTCCATCTGTGGGTCCGTGCAGCCCAGGGCGGACCGGAAGCTCGCGCCAGCGCCCCTTTGGGCCTCGGGTTGAGCTGGGCCTGATCGGGCGAAGCTTGTGATTAGCGCCGTGATCGCTCATCGATCGACCACTTGGCGCCCGCGATAAGGCGGTTGTTTACCGGCGCGGTATATTGCCCCCGGCGAATCGCTGGCATCGTGCCGCTGCGGAAGGCTGCTGGTCACTTGTTGGGGATTAAAGATCAACGAGGCTTTGGAACGGTGCCGCTCGTCTTCAGCGTGGCGGCTCTGAGCATGGCAACTTTGGTGACCGTTGATACGGTCCAGGCGTTCCAATTGAAAGGCCAGTTACAGGCGATCGCCGGCGCGGCTGCAAAACGGGCGCACTCGACGGGCGGTAGCGCCACGGCTGATGCCTACCTCGCGAGGGAGGTCGCGCAAACAGCCCAAGTGCCAACCGAGGATGTAGTCGTAAGCCGAATTCTCCGGTGCGACGGCGATCCGGAGCCATCATTGAGTGCAACTTGCCGTTACGGGCAACGAACCAGCCGCTCCGTCACCGTCGAGATTAGAGGCACATTCCACCCTTTATTTGGCAAGCTACTGCCGAGGACCAGGTGGTTTTCGGACGCGGGATTCCCTCTCGTCGTCACGGCCTCGGCGCCGTCGATCTGATGCGGGGACGACGGAAAACCGCCTGTTGGCGGAGCATGCCGTAGGGGCCAATCATATAGGTCGTTCGGAAAGGCAGCACCTCACCTACTTCAGCCAGCGCCGAGCATCCACGCCTCAAATGCTTGCAAATCAACAAAAGTGGGCGGCTCCAAGATCGAGCAATCGCGGAAGAGAGCTTCGACGAACCATCGCCCTTCGGCCTCGTCGTGGATGGAACTGAGCCGCGAAAGGACGGCAACCAGGCGTCCATGTCGAAAGGCTAGCATCCCGTCATTGTCCGGGGCGTCTGTGTCAAGACGAGCTTCCTGGTACACGAAGGCCATTGTCATACTGCCGCGTGCAAATAGGCGGGGTCGAAGTCAGCGACCTGGCACATCAGCCGCCAGTTTGCGATCTCCACATGGCGCTTGTCTCGGCTGATCACGCCCTCGCGTTCAAGCTCGAACAAGGTCCGGTTGACGTGCACCGTCGTCAAGCCTGTAGCGTCCGCGATCTGCTGTTGGCTCATCGGAAGCTCAAAGCGCTCTGTCGAGCCAAGCCCCGCCGCCTGCCGACGGGCAGCAAACTCGCATAGCATGTGCGCGATGCGTGCTTTTGCGTCTCGCCTTCCAACGTTGAGGACCCACTCTCGAAAGATCGAAGAATCGATCAGTGCATCTCGCCAAAGCGCTTCGTTGATTACCGGATTTGCGAGAGCAAGCCGTTTGATCTCCGCTGCGGGCACCCAGGCTACCGTCGCGCTTGAGATGGTCTGCACATTATGATCCGCGCGCGGCAGCACCACGTGCTGCAGATCAAGGATGTCGCCGGGGATGTGGAAAGAAACGATTTGGCGGCCGCCACTGCTGGTTGTCTTATGCCGGCAGGCGTAGCCATTCAGCAGAATACAGCAGTCAACCGGAACCTGCCCCTCGCGCACGAGGTAGTGACCGGGCAGCACGTCGGTCCTCTTGAATGGCAGCGACTGGATGGCATCGCGTTCCGCCGGTCCGAGCTGCACCAGACGTTCCAGCTTGCGGATCACTCTCCCGAACGGCGCATCTGGGCTGATCGACATCGCTCCTCACCTTGAACTGCGTCGATGACAAATGCCGTCAAGCTCGAATGGTTTCACGACAGTGACGCGCGGACCGAATAGGTTGTTGTCTCCAAGAGCTGCGATGAACAGATGGCAGCTTGTGGGCAGGCCTGATTTCCGATGGGGGGCCGGTTAGGGTGGCTCGGCCGCGGGGCTGCCGGGCGGGCTACGCCGCCGAGTTAGCCGTTCAGCTTTCACGGCCGCCTGGACGGGTGCGTCTCCGCGGATCGACGATCGCATCGAACGGCCCAGATCGCGGGGCACCGGAAAGATCGAGCTCGCGGTACTAGAGGTGCGCGACACTCACCAGGCCGAGCGCTGCTACCCCCATCCAGACCGACATAGCGATCATCATCAGGTTCTCGGTCAGAGACAGGAAGCCTAGCGGCACGTTGCTGGAGCCACCCACGCATGCGCACTTCAGTTCACGCCTGTCGATGTAGACGGCCTTGATGACGGACACGGCCCCAACGGTCCCGATCAACAGCGCGACGGGCACTGACACACTTGTCAACACGCCCGCGATCATCAGCACGCCGGCAAGCCCTTCTGCGAAGGGGTAGATGTACGAGTACGGCACCCAGCGCTTCGCCAGGAGGTCGTAGTTGAGGAACATCGTCGCGAAACTTTCGACGTTCTGGAGCTTGAGCAACGCCAGCACTGCTATGCTGAAGCCGATGAACCACTCGCCCGCGCGCACTGTGAACGGCGTGCCGTAGACGGCTTGGCTCGCCGCGAGCGCCATAAGCGCTGTCATGGCGAACAGGGCCACGACGGGCTTGTACGTCGTCGCCTTCGGGTCTGCGACGCTCTTCCCGAAATGGCGGCGCAGGTCGGCGTAACCGCCGATCCGCTTGCCAGCGATAAAGGTCTGCGGCGTGGTCTTGACCCCGTGTTTGGCCTTGAAGTTGTCCGTTTCTTCGCGCGTAGTCAGCCACCTGTCATCGACGGTGTAGCCTTGCCGTTGCAGCAGATCCTTTGCCTTCAAGCCAAATGGGCAGACGTGCTTATCCATGACCATCCGGTACAGGGTGGCACGGCGGGGTTCGGCGATCGCGGACATGAGCAGCAGCTTTCGGCTGGTATCGGACGGGCTGCGACCCACATAGGGTCTGTACCATGGTACGGAGTCAAGGGTGCAAAGTCGAACAATTGCAGGGTTGGCGCGCGAGGCAGATGTCAGCGTCGAAACCGTGCGCTACTATCAGCGCCGCGGGCTGCTGAAGACTCCGGAACGGCCGGGAAGTTCGGGGCAGAACGGAGGCGTTCGCCGGTACGGCGACGAAGATGTACGGCGATTGCGCTTCATTCGTTCGGCGCAGGCGGCAGGGTTCACGTTGGAGCAGATCGGCGAATTGCTCGCGCTCGACGCTACCCACGATCGATCCAGGGCACTGGAGCTGGCGAGGGAACGACTTGCTGCGCTCGACGCGAAGATCGAAGAGCTGGAGAAGGCCCGCGCGGCACTGCGACGGCTCGCGCGCGAGTGTAGCAGCGGTTCTGACGATTCCTGCCCTATCCTCGCGTCGTTCGATGACAGCAGCAAGTCCGTCTAGGGTGACGCGACCGCAGTGCGAGCTTTTCCTTTGACCATAGTCCCGACAAGGCGGCTACTCTGACTGCCGCCCGGAAGCGAACACACCGCGCTCACCCGCTTCCAGGCGGCTCAACCGATCTGGCGGAGGCAGCAGATAAATGACGTGAACGAGTGACCGCAGTTGGGAAGCAAGAAGGGGCCTCCGAACGGCTGCACTTGGGTCTCGGTCAAACTAGGTGCTTCGCTGCACGCCTGGAAGGCTGGGGTGTGGCCGGGGGCCGAGCGGCACAAAGGATGATAAGTGACTAACCTCCTGGGTCAGAACCTTGAACTTTCATCTGCCAGGCAGTTCGGCATATGATGCGGTACTAACACTTGCTCGCGTTAGACATGTTGGCCAGGATGTTGGCGGAGAATAGTTATTGTGTCATTCTATGATGACCGCTGAGCGCAGGAGAGCGCCTTGGATGTTCTCGATGGTATCCTCTCGTCATTGAAGCTGAACGGCGGCGTGGTCTTCGACGCACGATCCACGGGTGATTGGTGTGTGGTCTCGCAGTTCAAACCTGAGCACTGCGCGCCTTTCTTCGCCATTCCGGGTGAAATCATCTCCTACCATTTCGTTCGAAAAGGTCGTGTTTTCGCACAATTACCTGGTCAAGCCGCGGCGGAGGTCAGCGAGGGGTCGCTCATCCTGTTCCCCCGCAACGAGGCACACCTACTCTTCACCGCACCGGGCTTGGAGCCGACCGACATGGCCGAGTATGTCGGACCAGGCGCGAACGGTGCCGTCAACAGCATCGTCATGGACTTCGGAGGAGATCCGACGCAGCTCTATTGTGGATGGCTTGGTGTTCCCACCGGTGCTCATCCGCTCCTCGCGGCCCTCCCGTCGATGTTGCTGGTCAGCTGCGACACCTTTGCGGTGGACTGGATCGCAAGCTCGCTCAGCATCGCCGCTCGGGAGTGGCGGAACAGTCCGGCCACCGTCGCCAAGATTTCGGAGCTTCTGTTCGCGCAGGCAGTCAAGCGCTACGAGCAAGATGCGCCGGATGGCAGCTGGCTGGCTGCTCTGCGCGACCCGATTATGGCGAAAGCGCTCGCCGCCATCCACATGCACTATGGCCAGGATTTGAGCCTCGACGCGCTTGCCAAGGAGGCGGGCGTTTCGCGCACGATACTGGGAGAACGCTTCATCGCCATGCTTGGCGAGCCGCCCATGCGCTATTGCGCGCGATGGCGCATGCAGGTGGCCGCCAACCATCTGCTTGAGGACGAGAACACAACTGCAATCGTCGCGCACAGAGTGGGATTCGGTTCCGAAGCTGCCTTCAGCCGGGCATTCAAGCGTCACTTCGGCGAGCCTCCCGCCGCCTGGAGACGCAGAATGGAGGAGGATGCCAGGTCTCTGGCCCAGGGTGAACACAAGGTCCGGGAGCTTGATCATCATTTCCGGTAGCGCGGTCATATCTCTTCACTGGGCTGCGCAGTAGGCACCCGCGCCATCCAAATCATTGGAGCACCACTATGTCTGTCCTCACCGTGAATCCGAACAAAGCTCTCTGGGAGAAGGGAGATTTCACGCGTCTCGCCGAAACGATGCGGGACAGCGGTGAGGAGCTTGTCCGTCAGCTCGGCATAGGACCCGGAATGAAGGTTCTTGATCTGGGATGCGGCGATGGAACGACCGCACTACCTGCAGCCCGGGCCGGAGCGGACGTTCTTGGCGTCGACATCGCGGCCAATCTGGTCGCCGCCGGCAATGCGCGTGCGCGCGCTGCCGGTTTGATGCAGCTACGTTTTGAAGAGGGCGATGCGTCCGCCCTCCACGGCGTCGCCGATCAAAGCTTCGACTTAGTCCTGAGCATGTTCGGCGCGATGTTCGCTCCCCGCCCGTTCGACACTGCCAGCGAGATGGTGCGCGTGACCCGACCCGGCGGCCGCATCGTCATGGGGAACTGGATTCCGGGGGACCCGACCCTCATCGCGAGCATCCTCGGCATTTGCGCCAGCTACTTGCCCAAGCCGGCTCCCGGCTTCGTAAGTCCGGTAAGCTGGGGACTTAAGGAGAACGTGCAGGAGCGCTTCCAAGCGGCCGGCATCCTTCCGGAAGCCATCACCTGTCAGCGGTCGAGCTACACCTTCCGCTATCCCGGCTCGCCTGCCGCATTCCTAGCCCTGTTCCGCGAGTATTACGGACCCACGATGAACGCCTTCGAGGCAGCCCGGGGCCAAGGTCGCGAGGCCGAGCTGCAAGAGAAACTGGCTGCGTTGTTTGACGCCCAGAACCGCGGCGGTCCGACCCGCACCGAGGTAAGCGCCACATATCTGCGCGTTACGGTCCAATGCTAGGGCTTACCCTAGTGGCTGGCGAACGGGGGAGGGCGGGTGCTCTCACTCCAGGCCCGACGGTCCGATCTTCGTCGTGGCCGGCGCGATCGATGGGGCGTCTGTTCAGGACTGCGATGTTGGTGAGCGCCGGAGGTTTGCTCGCCAGCTTCTCCCCGCCGGCAATTTTTTCCTCTTCGCTCCTTTCTGCGCTCGACCCGGACCAGGGCGGTGTGCTCTGCGGTCCGCGGCAGATGGCGCGGCCTCTCTCCAGGCATATTCTCGTGGCATCTGCTGCTGCGGCGACGCCGATCAGCCGGTACAAGGCGATGCCGTTGTTCAAGGATCTCACCGGTTCCCGCTTTCCCGCGAGTACGCGTAACATTCTGGCCCGCCGCTACATGAGCCAAGGCCTTCTACTTACATACGGGTTCAACCACACGGGCGCGGTGCGGTCATTTCGCGAGGCACAGCGTCTGGACCCCGAGTGCGCGGCGTGCTGGTGGGGCGAAGCGGTCGCGCTTGGGCCCAACATCAACGCGCCCATGGACGAGCGCGATCGCGGCGCCGCGCTCAACGCAGTGGACCGGGCGATGTCGTTGCGGGACCGAGCTACGCCGCTTGAACGCGCGCTGATCGAGGCTGTAGCGCTACGCTACTCGCGCGATGCCCAGAGCGATCGCGCTGCGCTGGACCGAGCCTATGCCGATGCGATGCTGGCCGTTGCCCGTCGTTTTCCGCTCGACGACGATGTCGCCGTGCTGGCCGCCGAAGCGGTCATGGATACAAGTCCATGGAACTATTGGGAAAGCGACAAGCTGACTCCCGTTGGGCGGATCGGCGATGCAGTGGCTCTCGTCGAGGCGGTGCTCTCGCGCAATCCCGATCACCCGCAAGCTGCCCACCTCTACATCCACCTGATGGAAGCCAGCGATCCGCGCCGGGCCGAAGCGGCCGCTGACCGGCTTACGCGGACCAGGCCGGCAACCGCGGGGCACCTCGTCCACATGCCGGGGCACATCTACTACGGGCGAGGACGCTACGCGGATGCGATCAAGGTGAACGTGGCTGCCGCACGCGCGGATGAGGCTTACCTGCGCAAGACCGACGACCACAGCCTGGTGCGCTACGGCTACTATCCGCACAACGTCCATTTCATTGTGACCTCGGCACAGATGGCGGGAGACATGCGCACCGCCATCCGCGAGAGCCGTCGTCTGAGGACCATCCTGGACCCGGCAACGTCGGCCCGCATTGCCTGGATCCAGGCGATCGACGCCGCGCCATACCTTGCCATGGCTCAGTTCGCGCGGGCGCAGGACATCCTTGCGCTTCCGACGGCCGATCCGCGGCTCCCCTATGCCGTGGGGATGCGGCACTATGCGCGAGCGATCGCTCACGCGCAGAACAAGGATCGCACCTCCTTCGAAGCGGAGTTGGCGGCGATCGTTGCACTGAAGCGCTCCGGCCGCTTAGCGACCATGGTAGAGCAGGGTGTCCCTGCGCTCGACCTACTCTCGCTGGCGGAAGCCGTGGCGCGCGGGCGCTTTGCGGTGCACGAAGGACGGTACGATCATGCGATCGTACGCTTTCGGGACGCGGCCCTGATCGAGAGCCGTCTGCCCTACAACGAACCTCCCTACTGGTCCTATCCTGTGCAGCAGTCTCTTGGCGCAGCGCTGTTCCTCGCGGGCCGCTTTGAAGAGGCGAATCAGGCTTTCCGGGCCACGCTCGTAAGGGCTCCGCATAATGGCTGGGCGCTGTATGGGCTGTCCCGCAGCGAAGCCGCAGCAGGACACAGAGCCGAGGCGGCTGCAGCGCATAGATCCTTCGCTAAGACTTGGATCGGAGATAGGTCGTGGCTTAGCATGGAACGGCTCTGATCACGCGCGGCTCTGCTACGTCCGCAGACGAGCGGCGAGCGTTCGACTGGCGGTAGCTGATCGCTGGAGGCAGGCGGTCCAGCAACCTCGGCGCCAAAGGGTGACGGGCCTGGTCCAGCAGGCGGAAGCCATCGAGCGACTTCTACGACCCGCTCTGGCTTTCGATGCAAGGGCGTACTGCCCAGCGTAGATCGTGTCGCCGGCATCTGAGCGACCACTAGCGGGGATCGGGAGGAGCTCACCAAGTTGTCGCTCAGTTCCACTCGCACGGCCTCATGCAAGGGTTGTGTATGCGCTGACAAACATCGAGTTTCAGGAGGCACACGAATAGCGTGACATCAGGAGGCTGCCATCGCTTGCCCACTCAGATCAATTCGTCCGGGCTGCTGAGAGAACGGCGGAAAGTAGCCCTCAGGTGCCATGAACGGGTGCCAAATGTTGGAAGGCCGTCGAGTGCCGCTGAGTGACCGGTTCTGGGTTCGTGGGGCTCATCGGCCCCCACCGAGTGGTCCGGTTTGATTGTAAGTGCAATGTTGCTTCCGGCGCCATGGCCGGTCGCAGGTGGAGCGAAGCGGAACCAGAGGGCGGCCATGGCGGCGTTGCCGTTTCCGGGGCCGGGGGCCGATAGCCGAGCGAGCTATGCGGCCTGACGGTGTTGTAGTGCCGCCGCCAGGCTTCGATCAGGATACGGGCTTCTGCCGGCGTGTAGAAGATCTCGCCGTTGAGCAGCTCGTCGCGCATGAGCCGTTGAAGGACTCGCAGTAGCCATTTTCCCACGGGCTACCCGGCGTGATGTAGAGCGTCTTCACGCCGGTCCTGGCCAGCCATTGCTGGACGGCCGTGGCGATAAATTCGGGGCCATTGTCTGACCGTATGTGCGCCGGCGGGCCGCGCGTGACGAACAGCTCGGCCAGGGCCGCCAGTACGTCCTCGCTCCTGAGCCGCCGTGCCACCGGCAGGGCCAGGCACTCCTGGCTGGCCTCGTCTATGATCGACAGGATGCGGAACTTGCGGCCATCGTGGGTGCGGCCCTCGACGAAATCGCCGTCGCTTGTACAGGACTACATCACCGAAACCGGCGACATGTACGTTGATGTGTTCGATCGCAACGTGTGCATCAACTTCCCCTATTTCTGATAAGAGTAGTCTGGAAATTTTTTGGACTTTATTCGAGCATGAACCGTGGGGCGGGGTAGCCGCAATTCCCGTGCGGCAGCGGCAATACTTTCGTATGGCTTACCATCGGCCAAAATCGGTCGCCTGATGTCTCGTCGAGAGTCTAAGCGCTGCCCCTCGTCCTCGTACCAGTAGCCAACGATCCCCTGCATTATCTTCCGCCTGATGGTGCTGGTGTCGGTGTTTAGCTGCGCCGCCGCCGCTTTCATCGTAGATTATCGCACTCCCGCAATGACGACCGGCCGGCCGTCCAATCGTGTTGAGCGCCCAGCTTGAGGCTTTCTCGGACCTCCAAAGGCGTAACTGGCGACCGCCCGCTTAATCCTGCTGCGTACCGTGTCTGGGGTAACGCCTAGCTCGCGTGCAGCTTCCAAGATCGACGAGAACACGCGGCCTTCAGCATGAACCTCCCGTATGCGAGGGTGAGCGGTCGGCAACTGAGCTGCGCCTGTGGAAGGAGTATCCGGTTCACTCATAGCCTGCCGCCTACAAAAACTTTGTCGATCGTGAAAGGACCACCCTATGTCCACTTATCGCATGATCAAGGCAGTTGACGGTCCAACCGGCCTAACGCTTCTTCAATGAAGTTTTGCAAATCTATCCGCTCATTGCCGAGATCGGCCTGCCCGGGCTCAACGGCCGCCAGCTCGCCGACGCGGCTAAAGAGCTGCGGCCGGATCTAAAGATCCTGTTTATGACCGGCCATGCCGAGAACGTCCCGGTATCCCTCGCAGCAGCTTTGATGCGAAGAGGGACAAAGCTTTCCCTCGGTCCGGTCTAAGCCTCTTCAACATTCGAACGCGCATGGTGGAAAGATGAACGGATGACCGAAGCGGGCGAGTAGAAATGTGGGTCTGGACGGCCGCAACTCGGTCGGTGCAGCATGTCGCCTCGGGCCGGCCCGCAAGCGATCGCGATGAGTCTTTAACCTTTTCGCTGCATGTTGCACCGGTGAGGGTGCATATGAGCAAGAGCAGCGAGTTCGAGCGTTTAGATGATGCGTTCTGCAATGGACGACTTGCAGGCTTAGATCGCCGCAGCACGGTGGCTGCCTGCCCGTTCAATCATGTTCGATCCTCATTCCGTTCCGCTTGGCTAAACGGCTTCGCCGTCGGCCGGATAGAAGGTGACATGCCGTTCCCTTCGGCCGCAGGCGGTGTCGGCCAAGGCGTACCCCCTGGCTATCGCATCGGCGGACATCCTGAAGGCCTTGCAAAGTACTGAGAGGCGTTTGCAAGGGGCGCCCTAACTGCCGGGGTAGCGTGGAGCGCCCTCAGTACGTTGATCCCTGAATGGCAGCACGCGCGAGCTCAGACGTGACCTCGGATGTGATCGTTACGAGCCCCAGCACTCAGATGTCGAGCGTCTCGTCCGCCTCTAGCGCCGTTTCCAAGTCGCTCGCCCGGAGCTGACATGGAATTTCGCATGGCTGATAGTTACAAGAATGTGCGAGACCCACATAGAGGACTTCGATCTCGCTACCGGAATGTTCAGGCAAAGCAGCAGACCAGGTGTTAGCGCCTTGGTTGCGTCCCGACCGCAGAAGGTGCGAGTTAGTGCGATCGG
>NZ_LR732525.1 GCF_902506425.1 Novosphingobium sp. 9U
GGGCCGGGCGGACCGGGCGGTCGCGGCGGACGCTGGAACATCGCGGTGTACCACACCTGGCGCTTCACCGACACCGTGCGGATCGCTCCTGGCTCGGCCGAGCTGAACCAGCTGAGCGGCGACGCGATCGGCGCAGGTGGCGTGCCTCGCCATGCGATCGAGTTCGAAGGCGGCGTGTTCAAGAACGGTTACGGCCTGCGCCTCCAGGGCGAGTGGAACGCGCCCGCCCGGGTGAACGGCAGCGGCTTGCCCGGCAGTTCGGACTTGCGGTTCGGGAGCACCTTCGATTTGGGACTACGGGCGTTCGTCAACCTGGGCCAACAGGAGTCGCTGGTGCAGAAGGCGCCGTTCTTCAAGAATGCGCGGCTGTCGTTCACTGTCGACAACCTGCTCGACCAACGCCAACGCGTTACGGACGACAGCGGCCAGGTTCCGCTGGCGTATCAAGCGGCCTACCGCCAGCCGCAGGGGCGCGTCGTCGGCATCGACTTCCGCAAGATGTTCTGATGCGATCACTCCTCTTCCTGGCGGGGAGAGGAGTGATGGTGCCTGTTCCCTTTCCGTCCCGCCGCACCTAAATGCCGCCTATGGCTCGTACCCCTGCCGGCAGACCCGACACTCCCCAGAACACCGAGCGCTTCCACGAGGAGCGCGCCACCTACACCGTGCGCGGCTCCGACCAGCCGGACCTGAAGGCCGGCGTCGAAGTGATCCGCGACACTGTGCGCACGCTGAAGCCGCGGCCGGGCGTCTACCGCATGCAGGACGCCAAGGGCGAAGTGCTCTACGTCGGCAAGGCGCGCGCGCTGAAGAACCGGGTCGCCAATTACACGCAGTGGGAGCGCCTGTCGGGCCGCCTGCAGCGCATGGTCAGCCAGACGCGCAGCATGACCATCGTCACCACCAACTCGGAGGCCGAGGCGCTGCTGCTGGAAGCACAGCTGATCAAGCGGTTCCGCCCGCCCTACAACGTGCTGCTGCGCGACGATAAGTCGTTCCCGTTCATCCTCTTGCGTTCCGAGCACAGTTTCCCGCGCATCACCAAGCACCGCGGCGCGCGCAAGGCAGCGGGCAACTACTACGGCCCGTTCGCCAGCGCCGGATCGGTCAACACGACGATCAACGCACTGCAGAAGCTGTTCCTGCTGCGGAGCTGCACCGACAGCTTCTTCTCGCGGCGCGACCGGCCGTGCCTGCTCTACCAGATCAAGCGTTGCTCGGCCCCGTGCGTGGGCCGCATCGACCAGGAGGGCTATGCCGAGCTGGTGCGCGAGGCGAAGGACTTCCTCGGCGGCAAGTCCAACGCCGTGCAGAAGAAGATCGAGAGCCAGATGGCGGAGGCCGCGCAGAACCTCGACTTCGAGCGCGCGGCGATGCTGCGCGACCGCCTGCGCGCCGCGACCTTCATCCAGGGCAGCCAGGCGATCAACGCGCAGGGCATGGACAATGCCGACATCTTCGCGATGGCCTGCAAGGGCGGCCATGTCGGCGTGCAGGCGTTCTTCATCCGCGGCGGCCAGAACTGGGGGCACCGTGCGTTCTTCCCGACGCACACCGAGGGGCTGAGCGAGGCGGAGATCATGACGGCCTTCCTCGCCCAGTTCTACGAGGAAGTGCCGCCCGCGCGCGTGATCCTGGTTGATCGCGAGCTGCCCGAGGCGGAGCTGCTGGCCGAGGCCTTCCGCGAGGCGGCGGGCGGCAAGGTCGAGATCTCGGTGCCCCAGCGCGGCAATCGGCGCAACCTGCTGGCGCAGGCGACGCGCAATGCGGTCGAGGCGCTCGACCGCCGCCTGGCGGAGCGCGGCACCCAGGCCAAGGTCATGGCCGAACTGGCCGAATTCCTGGAATTGCCTGAGATTCCGCAGCGGATCGAGGTCTACGACAACAGCCACATTTCCGGCACCAAGGCGCTCGGCGCGATGGTGGTTGCAGGGCCCGAAGGCTTCATCAAGGGCCAGTACCGCAAGTTCAACATCCGCTCTGCGCAGACCGACGACGACTACGCGATGATGCGCGAGGTCATGGCCCGCCGCTTCGGCCGGGTGCTGGAGGAGGACCCGGACCGCGAAGGCGGCACCTGGCCCGATCTGGTGCTAATCGACGGCGGCAAGGGTCAGATGAGCGCAGTCAAGGGCGTCATCGACGAACTCGGGGTCGAGGACATCGCGTTGATCGCCATCGCCAAGGGGCCGCACCACGGACGCGAGGGGCGCGAGGTGTTCCACTTCCCGGATGGGCGCGAGAAGATGTTGCCGGTCAACTCGCCGCTGCTGTTCTATCTCCAGCGCCTACGCGACGAAGTGCACCGCTTCGCCATCGGCGCGCATCGGGCTAAGCGCAGCCGGGCAATCACGGCGTCTCCGCTGGACGAAATTCCCGGCATTGGGCCGGCGAGGAAGCGCGCGCTGCTGCTGCACTTCGGCACGGCGGGGAAGGTGCGAGCGGCAAGCCTGGACGACCTGAAGCGCGCGCCCGGCGTGAGCGTGACGGTGGCGCAGGCGATCTACGACTTCTACCACCCGAGTGGGTGACTCTACCTAGATCCTCGCCCCTGAGGGGAGGTGGCGCACACGTAGCGCGTGGCGGAGGGGTGTCAGCGCTGGCGGATGGCTTGACTGAGAAGGTTACACCTCTCCGTCAGCCGCTTCGCGCCTGCCACCTCCCCTTGCAGGGGGGGGGATCTTCTGTTTGTTTTCCCTGTTCCGAGGAGGACCCACTCACCCCTGCGCCGCCGCGATCATCTCCTGCACCAGCACGAACTTCTCGCGCGGTGAGCCTTCACGCGCGTTGGCGATCTCGGCTTCTTCGATCTTCTTCCAGTCGCGATAGCGCACCACCTTGAGGCCGCGCTCGGTCGCGATCTCGTCAAAGCCTTCGCCGCCGCGCCTGGCCGCACCGGCGCCGATATCCTCAGCCACTTTCTCGATGATCGAGAACCCGTCAGGCCGGTTGGTTCCGATCGTCCCGGTCGGTCCTCGGCGCGACCAGCCGACGCAGTAAAGGCCGGGGCGGATGCGGCCTTCGTCGTTGGCGAAGCGGCCGGCCTTGTCGTCGAACGGCACGTCGGGAATAGGGGAGGTCTGGTAGCCGATGCAGGCGATCACCAGCCCAGCCGGGATCTCGTAAGTCTCGCCCGTGCCGACCGCGCGCCCGTCGAGCAGCTGCGTACGCTCTACCTGCACCGCCTCGACCCGCTCGGCGCCGGTGATCGCCAGTGGCGAGGCGAAGAAGTCGAACTCCACCCGGATCGCTTTTTCGGAGCACTCCTCCGGCGAGCGCGCGGCGAAGGCGCGCAGGTGCGCGACCGACTTGCGCTGTCCGGGATCGAGTGCGGCATCCTCGCTCTCGTCGGGCAGGTCCGCGGCCTCCACGATCGGGCAGGCGCGTGACAGGTGGCCTAGCTCGCCCAGCTCCTTGGGCGTCATTGCGATCTGGTGCGGGCCACGCCGACCGAGGATGACGATGCGCTCGATCCGCGCTTCCTTGAGCGCATCGAGCGCGTGTGCGACGATGTCGCTGCCGGCGAACTCGTCCTGCGACTTGGCGAGGATGCGCGCGACATCCAGTGCGACGTTCCCGTTGCCGATCACCACTGCGGTGTGGTGTGCCAGGTGCGGGTCGAGCCCGGCAAAACCGGGATGGCCGTTGTACCAGCCGACAAACGAAGCGCTGCCGAACACGTTGTGGAGCTCCTCTCCGGGCAGGCCCAGCTTGCGGTCGTGCGGGGCACCGGTTGCCAGGATCACTGCATCGTAAAGCATCTCCAGCTCGGGGATGGTCACGTCGCTGCCAATCGTCACATTGCCCAGGAACCGCACATTGCCGGTGAGCGCCGTAGTCTCGTAGCGGCGCGAGACGGCTTTGATCGACTGGTGATCCGGGGCGACGCCGCTGCGGATCAGGCCGAAGGGAACAGGCAGGCTGTCGTAGACGTCGACGCGCACCTCATCGCCCCACAGCTTGAGCGCGGCCTCGGCGGTGTAGTAGCCCGCAGGGCCCGAACCCACGATTGCGATGTGCCGCATGTGCTGTGTTCTCCCGATCGGCGCGCACGTTTGCACTTGGCGCTCTTGGCTCTTGCAGGGTGCAAGCAAGCATGGGCGTCCTGGCCATACAAGCCGAAAGTGCCGCCTGACCCGCTGCGCGCCGAACCAACGGCAGGAATGCAACAAGGGCAAGGTGCTAGCTGCCGCGCTTAAGAGATTCGCAACGCGCTCCAGCGCATGAAGTCGGCATGACAAGCAGGCGCGAAGCATCCGGTTCACTGCGCAGGCGCGCTGCCCTGACGGCATCACCGTCTGATGAGGACTCCCTGGCTCCGCTTGCCCAACCAGCGGCCAGCGACGACGCCTCCAGTCCAGTCGAGCGCTCAGGCGACGACCGCCGCCGCAAACCGCGCATGCGTGGTTTGCGTCCGGTCCGCGTTGCGGTCGAGGATCCCTTGCGCGAACTGCTGCCGCGCCGCTGGCGGCTGATCGCGCCCGCGATCCTGGGCATGTTCGTGCTGGTGGGCGCAACCACGTGGTCGATCCCGCATTGGCCGGGTTTTGTCCTGGCGCTCGGCGCCATCGGCTTGTGTGCTGCCGCGCCGTTCTTTGCACAGTTGCAGGTCACCCATGCCGACAAGACCTGGTCACGCTACGTGGTGATGGCCGTGTCGATTGCCGCGCCGATGGTGCTGACCGGCCTTGCGATGTCGAGCTGGGCGTCGGCCGTCGGTCCTGTCGCCTGGACGGGTGCAGTCGCGGGGCTGGCAATCCTGACGATGCTGATCGCCGCGCTTCTCGATGGGCGGCTGATCTCCAAGGTCGCCGCTTTGGAGAGCCTGTGGCTCGGTCCCTGCCTCGCCAGCGGAAGTGTCGCCGCGCAGCTGCTGATGGTGCTCGGTGCCTTCCTTGGTCTCGTCGTCGCTTACCGCGAGATCGGGCGCCTGGTGAGCGAGGCCGAGGCTCGCACCGCCCGCGAGCACGAACAGCGCCGCGCCGAGGAGCTGCTCGCCGAATACGAGGAGACCGGCCAGGGCTGGTTTTGGGAAACCGACCGCCGCGGCCAGCTGACCTACGTCTCGCGCCGTATCGCCAAGCTGCTGGGCAAGGAGCCGGCCGACCTCGAAGGCCGCCCGTTTACCGAGTTATTCGAGCTGGAGAACCAGGAGCAGGAGAGCGAGCGCACGCTGGTGTTCCATCTCGCCACCCGCTCCTCGTTCCACGAGTTGCAGGTGCGCGCTGCCACGCGCGAGCACGAGGAGCGCTGGTGGTCGATCAGCGGCCGGCCAGTGCTCGACCAATTCGACAATTTCCTGGGCTTCCGTGGCTCGGGCTCGGACCTTACCGAGACGCGCAAGTCGCAGCGCCACGTTGTGGAGCTGGCGCGCTTCGACTCGCTCACCAAGCTCGCCAATCGCTTCCAAATGGCCGAATGGCTGGAGAAGATCCTCAGCGCCCCGCGCGAGGAGAACAAGGCCTGCGCCGTGTTCCTGCTCGACCTCGACCGCTTCAAGCAGGTCAACGACACCATGGGCCACCCGGCGGGCGACGCGCTGCTCAAGCAAGTCGCCGACCGCCTGCGCAGCACGGTGGGTGAGGGCGGCCGGGTCGGCCGGCTCGGCGGTGACGAGTTCCAAGTGGTACTGCCAGGGCGCATCAACCGCGACGAGTTGGCGTACCTTGCGCATCGCATCATCGAGAACCTGTCGCAGCCCTACTCAATCGAGGGCAGCCGGGTGACGATCGGCGCTTCTGTCGGCATCGCGCTTTCGCCAGACGACGGCGTGACCTCCGAAGCACTGATCCGCAACGCCGACCTCGCGCTCTACGCCGCTAAAGACGGCGGCCGCGGCCGGCATCACTTCTACGCACAGGACCTCCACAGCGACGCGCAGGAGCGCCAGCAGCTGGAGCAGGACTTGCGCGACGCGATCGCGCATGGCGGGTTGGAGCTCTATTACCAGCCCCAGGTCCGCGTCACGACCGAGAAGATCACCGGGTTCGAGGCGCTGCTGCGCTGGAAGCACCCGCGCATGGGCTACATGTCGCCCGCCAAGTTCGTGCCGGTGGCTGAGGACGCGGGGCTCATCCCGCAGATCGGCGAATGGGCATTGCGCACCGCGTGCCACGACCTGTCGCAATGGCCGGAGGAAGTGCGCGTGGCCGTCAACGTCTCGCCGCTGCAGTTCGCCAACCCCGCGCTGCCCGCGATCGTCACCAGCGCCATCGCCGCCGCCGGTATCGCACCCGGCCGGCTGGAGCTGGAGATCACCGAAAGCGTGTTCATGGGCGACGATGCCTCGACCGAGGCGATGTTCGCCGCACTCAAGGGTGTCGGCGTGCGCCTGGCGCTCGATGACTTTGGCACCGGATACTCCTCGCTCGCCTACCTGCAGCACGCGCCGTTCGACAAGATCAAGATTGACCAGAGCTTCGTGCGCGGGGCCACCATCCAGGGCAGCCGCAACGGCGCGATCATCGCCTCGATCGTCAGCCTGGCCGAAGCGCTCGGCATGGAGACCACGGCAGAGGGCGTCGAGACGCTCGACGAGCTGGACCTCATCCGCATGCTCGGCTGCAGCCACGTGCAGGGCTATATCTACGAGAAGCCGCTGCCCTCCACGGCCGCGACCGAGCGCCTCGCCAAAGGCCTGACCGCCATTGCGCAAGGTCCGCGGTCGGCCCGTGCACCCCGCCAGACGATGTTGCGCAAGGTCGTGCTGGAGCATGGCGGCCAGGAGTACGCCGGCACCATCCGCAACATCTCGCGCTCCGGTGCACTGGTGGAGGGGCTGTGGAACGTGCCGCAGGGCACGACGTTCGAAGTGCAACTGGCCGAGGGGCTCAAGCGCCTGGCGACCTGCCGGTGGTGCAACGAGGACCGCATGGGCGTGGAGTTCGATCAGCCGCTGCCGGTCGATGCCAGCGGGGCGGTCTCGTTCACACCGCCTCGATCGGTGCGCGAGAAGGTCGAAGCGGCGGGGTTGCGCAAGGCAGGCTGACAGTTCGGAGACTGCCTGCTAACGGGCCGGGATGACTGATCTCTCCCTCATTCGCAACTTCAGCATCATCGCGCATATCGACCATGGCAAGTCCACGCTGGCCGACCGGCTGATCCAGCGCACCGGGGGCCTCTCCGAGCGCGAGATGAGTGCGCAAGTCCTTGATAACATGGACATCGAGAAAGAGCGCGGGATCACCATCAAGGCGCAGACGGTGCGCCTGAACTACACCGCAAACGATGGCCAAACCTATGAGCTCAACCTCATGGACACCCCCGGCCACGTAGACTTCGCCTACGAGGTCAGCCGCAGCCTCGCCGCGTGCGAGGGCGCGCTGCTGGTGGTCGACGCGGCGCAGGGCGTCGAGGCGCAGACGCTCGCCAACGTCTACCAGTCGATCGAGCACGACCACGAGATCGTCCCCGTCATCAACAAGATCGACCTCCCCGCCGCCGAGCCCGAGAAGGTCCGCGCCGAGATCGAGGACATCATCGGCATCGACGCCAGCGACGCCGTCCTCGCCAGCGCCAAGTCCGGCATCGGCATCGACGAAGTGCTCGAAGCCATCGTCACCAAGATCCCGCCCCCCAAGGGCGAGCGCGACCAGCCCCTCAAGGCCATGCTGGTCGACAGCTGGTATGACCCCTACCTGGGCGTCGTCATCCTGGTGCGCGTGATCGACGGCGTCATCCGCAAGGGCCTCTCCGTCAAGTTCATGCAAGGCGGCACCGAGCACCTGATCGACCGCGTCGGCGCCTTCACCCCCAAGCGCGTCGACTTGCCCGAACTCGGCCCCGGCGAGATCGGCTTCATCACCGCGCAGATCAAGGAAGTGGAGCAGGCCAAGGTCGGTGACACCATCACCACCGTGAAGGGCGGCGCCACCCAGGCGCTCCCCGGCTACAAGGAAGTGCAGCCGGTGGTGTTCTGCGGCCTGTTCCCGGTCGACGCCAATGACTTCGAGCGCCTGCGCGAATCGATCGGCCGCCTGCGCCTGAACGACGCCAGCTTCAGCTTCGAGATGGAGAGCAGCGCCGCATTGGGCTTCGGCTTCCGCTGCGGGTTCCTGGGCCTCCTCCACCTGGAGATCATCCAGGAGCGCCTCAGCCGCGAGTACGACCTCGACCTCATCACCACCGCGCCATCGGTGGTCTATCGCCTCAGCATGACCGACGGCAGCGTCAAGGAACTGCACAACCCGGCCGACATGCCCGACCCGGTCAAGATCGCCGAGATGGAAGAGCCCTGGATCAAGGCGACGATCTACACGCCCGACGAGTACCTCGGCTCGATCCTCAAGCTGTGCCAGGACCGCCGCGGCATCCAGATCGACCTCACCTACATCGGCGGCCGCGCCCAGGTGACCTACGAGCTGCCGCTGAACGAAGTGGTGTTCGACTTCTACGATCGCCTGAAGTCGATCAGCCGCGGCTACGCCAGCTTCGACTACGAGCAGATCGGACTGCGCGAAGGCGACCTGGTGATGATGAACATCCTGGTCAACAACGAGCCGGTCGACGCGCTGTCCATGATCGTCCACCGCAGCCAGGCCGAAGCGCGCGGCCGCGGCCTCGTCGAGCGGCTGAAGGAGCTGATCCCCCGCCACATGTTCAAGGTGCCCATCCAGGCCGCGATCGGCGCCAAGGTGATCGCCCGCGAAACCATCAGCGCCATGCGCAAGGACGTCACCGCCAAGTGCTACGGCGGCGACATCAGCCGCAAGAAGAAGCTGCTCGACAAGCAGAAGGAAGGCAAGAAGCGGATGCGGGAGTATGGCAACGTGTCCATCCCGCAGGAGGCTTTTATTGCGGCGCTTAGGATGGGGGAGGAGTAGGGAAGACCGCAGGCGCCTAAGCGACGTTCCGCAGGAGCGGTAGCTTAGAAGCCGGTGCGCTCCAGCGCAGCGGTCGACCCGGCCGGCCTCGCCGAACGGTGAGGTTCGACGTCATGGCGCCAGCCATGAGGGCGGAAGGCCGGCGCGAGGGGGGAAGAAAGTGAAGATGCGAGGGCCACCGCCCTCGCGCTCCCGATCACGCTATACGCTGAACTAATTGCGTGCCGATTGCCGGTTATTTCGCGCTGAACCGCCTTAGCTTGCAGCGAGCGGCGGCCGAGTTTAGGCGACATGCCGCGGAGCGCTGAGATTAGGAGAGATTTGTGGCATTAGGCAATCCAGTCGAGATCGAACGTCGCTTCGAGCAGTCGCAAAATGACCTTGTCCTTCAGACTTCCGACTTCTCGCTTCAAGGCCTGAAGGAAATGGTGGACGACAACATCATTGATTTATCTCCGAAGTACCAGAGGCGCGAGCGTTGGGAGGTGGAAAGGCAGTCTGAGCTAATCGAGTCCTTTCTTCTGAATGTTCCCGTTCCGCCGATTTACTTAGCAGAAGAGGAGTATGGAGTTTACTCCATAATCGACGGTAAGCAGAGAATAACTGCAGTTTCTGATTACCTAAACAATTCTTTTGCTTTAAAAGGATTAGAGGAATTCACTGAGCTGAACGGAGCTCGTTTTCGTGATCTACCAAAAGCATTACAAAGTGCTCTTCGAATCCGGCCATACTTGCGTGTGATTACACTCTTGAAGCAGTCGCATCCTCGACTAAAGTATGAGGTCTTCATAAGACTGAACCGCGGTGGCATCAGGTTAAATAATCAAGAGATCCGGAATGTAGCTTTTCGGGGTTTTCTCAATGACACCATCTATCTCGCTGGTGAGAATGCCTTGCTTAGATCTGCCTTGAAAATTGACGGGCCGAAGTCGGCCGCTTTTCAACAGATGCAGGATGCGGAGTACGTGCTCCGCTTTCTCACTCTGAATAGATCATGGGAGCGGTTCTCCGGCAGTCTCTCGCGATCAATGGATGATTTCATGCTTGAATATCGCGACGTCGATGCTGCCGCTGCTGTCGATTTGGTGCGGCCCTTCCATGAGGCTATGGACCGTACGGCGGCCTTATGGGGCGAGGTCGCTTTTCAGAGATGGGATGGTCAGAAGTGGCGGCAACAAGCTCTCGCCGGACTATATGATGCACAGATGATCGCCGCGAACAAACTCAGCGATGTGCAGGTGCAATACTTGTCGCACAAACAAAATCTGATTGTTAGTCAGACACGTGAACTGTTCCTCAACTCAGACTTTGAGGAGGCAGTACGTCTAGGAACAAATACGCCATCGCGAATAAAATATCGCATCGAGCGTATGTATGAACTTCTAATCTCACTCATATAGCACCTGCATTATGAGTATCGCGCGATCTCAGTTTTTGGCGAATCTTGCTGGCATAGGTCAGGCGATAAACCTTGAACCCTTGGCTCAAGGTGCCATGGGAACATCCCTGCCGCCCGGAATATTTGTTCTCCGCCGCGGCGTGTTAGTAGCTAGTCTTATCGCCCTGGAGACATTTGTCCGCGAGAGAACTGTCGAGGTTCTCCGTAATCTCGAGAGATGGCCCAAGTCGTTCGAAGATCTACCCGAAAAACTTCGGCTTGCTGCGAGGTTGGACGCCTTGTCGTACCTGCATAACTTCGCGCGGATGTTGAAGCGCCAGGGGGACGATTTTGAGGCCGAGGTCCAAGCCGAGATAACGAAGATGGCTTCAGGGCATGGAACCGTCCAGCAATTTACAAAATTTGTTGCTGGAGATTACACAGGTAACCTTTCTGATAGCGGCTTGAAAGATCTCTTAGCTTCCTTGCAAGTTTCAGATTGTTGGACAACCTTCAGGGCTTTTAGCGCCGAGATCGGGCTTGGCGTTCCCTCGGTCCAGGAGGTTGTGAAAGGGATTGTTCGAAAACGTCACCGAAGCGCACATTCCGCGACCTACGCCCCGACTGCTACGGAAGTTTCAAGCTTACAAGACGACTTGTTGTGCATAGCACTATGCTTCGATGTATCTATTTCCGCGTCCCTAGAGCAAGCCATTGCGATGGCTGATGATTGGGCGCTAGGAAGATGTTCTTGGCGCGCTGGTGTCATTTTGTATATAGCTAAGCCATATGATCGGCGTATGCGTCTTTATAAATATGGGCAATCTAGAGCGCTTCGGATTGCCAATCAGGTAGGCGACTTTCGTGCGCTGATACCAAGACCTCCAGCGGGACAGATAGCAGTTCTGGTTGAACAAAACGCTTCAGCTAGGCCGCACACGTGGCAGATACTTTGAGCACCCTTATCGTGCAACCGTAAGGAGCTCCGCAAAGAGAGCACAAGTCTCTCTGAAATCCCGGCAAGGCAGCGGACCGGCCAAGCCTGCGTATGCTTGCCACTGAAAGAGGAGGGTGCTCAATCCTCATCCTCATCCTCATCCTCATCCTCATCCGGCATGTCCCGCCAGCTCAGCCGCGGCGTGAGGTACGACTCCGCCGTGTCCGCGTCCCCGCCCATCTCCTGGCCCTGCTCGCGGATGTGCCGGGGCGGGTTGCAGTCGATCTGCTTGAGCGTGGCGTCGATGTCGAACTCGGGGTCGAACGGGTCGATCTCGAGCTCGGCAAGGGTCATGCGGCGGTCCTGCGCGCACTTGGCGAGGCGGAAGGCCTTGTAGTAGCGTAGCGTCTCCGCGCTCATGCCCTGCACCCAGGTGGTGTGCAGCGTGGCGAAGCGCTTTTCGAGGACTGCGCCGAGGTCGCCTTGCGTGTCGTCCGCCTTCTTCGCCTCCGCCTCCCATTCGGCGCGCCACTCGCGCTTGAGGCGCTCCAGCTGTGAGCGGCTGGCGGCGCCGACCCCTTGCGGGTTGCCCTGGGCGAAGCGCTTGCCGGCGCGGTTCCTCAGCACGAACATCAGCAGCCGGTCGTTGTAGACGCGGCGGGTGCCGATGATCTTGCCGGGGGAGTACACCGGCACCTCGATGCCGTGGAGCGCGCGTTCCATGGCGACATCCTCGAGGCGTTGCACGCCGAGGCTCAGCGCGGCCTCCCAGGCCTTGCGGAAGCTTCCCGCCTCCGGGTGGCGGCGCAGGACGTAGGCGCCCTCCGGCGTCATGTTCACCGCGTGGGCGGCGTGTTTGACGCTGCCGGTGTCGGCCAGCGCCTCGATGAAGCCGCGCTGGCGCTCGGGCGTCCAGCCGTCGTGGCGCGTGGTCTGGCGCGGGACGGGGGTGAAGGTGGCCAAATGCTTGTGTGCTGTCTGGCGGCGCTTGCGGCCGGATTGTCGAGGGGGAGGGGACTTGTCGATCATGGCGGGCCTGCGTCCTCCGGGTCGGGCAAAGGGCGCGCAGCATGGCTCAGGCAGGGGGGTGTAGGAAAGTTCTTTGTTTGTTCCGGTGCTTGGGTGGGAAATGAACCGCAGATGACTCTCTTCAGTTGACGATCAGGATAAGTACTGAGATAGGTAACTCTCGGATTATACTGAGGCGCGAGGGCAATCGTCATGAAGAAACTGATGCTGGGTTTGGTCGTAGGTACGACCTTGATGTCGACGGCCGCCATGGCGGGTGAGCAGCGCCCGACCTACATCGCGTTCTCGGCTCCCGCCGCGACCGCCAATGTGGCGGCGCCGGCCACCGTGGCCTCGCCCGTGGTCGCCAAGCGCGACAAGAGCTTCGGCACGCTGCCGCTGTGGGTGCCGCTGGTCGGCATCGTCGCGGTCGTCGGCCTGATCGCGGCCGTCAGCGGCGGCGGCGGCCACCACAACGGCAGCCCGGGCTGATCGAGGTCGGCTCGGCTTCGCGCCGGGCCCTCCCACGACTGGTAACATGAGCGCACGGTGTCCTCGCGGATACCGTGCGTTTCTGCGTTGGACGTTGGCGGGGGGCGTCTTAGGCGCGCAGGCGGATGACCTGGGCGCGGGCGCGCTGGTCGTCGATGAAGGCACCCACCTCGCGCCCGTCGATCGGGCGGCTGAGCAGGTAGCCCTGGATCTGCTGGCACCCCTCCTGCCGCAGCACGGCAAGCTGCGAGGGCTCCTCCACCCCTTCCGCCAGCGTCTCGATCCCCAGCGCGTCGGCCAGCGTGGTGATCGCGCGGATCACGGCATGCGCGTTGCCGGTGGGGGCGATGTCGTGGACGAAGCTCTGGTCGATCTTCAGCTTGTTGAACGGGAACAGCCGCAAGTGGCTGAGCGAGGTGTAGCCGGTGCCGAAGTCGTCCAGGGTGATCCGCACGCCCAGGCCCTGCAGCGCATGCAGCGTCTCCAGCGTCTTCTCGACATTGGCGGCGAACGCGCTCTCGGTGATCTCCACCTCCAGGCGCTGCGGCGGCAGGCCCGACGCGGCGAGGGCGTGCACCACCATCGCGGGCAGGGCGGGGCTGAGGAACTGCTTGGCCGATAGGTTCACCGCCACCGACAGCGGCTCGGGCCAGGCCATCGCCTGGCGGCAGGCCTCGCGCATCACCCACTCGCCGATCTGCATGATCAGCCCGGTCTCCTCAGCGAGCGGGATGAAGTCGTTGGGCGCGACGAGGCCCAGCGTCGGATGCGGCCAGCGCACCAGCGCCTCGAACGCGGTCAGCCGCTCCTCCGAGAGGCTGTAGAGCGGCTGGAAGTGCAGCGCGAAGCCACCGCCGCTGATCGCTGCGCGCAAGTCGAGCTCGAGCTGGCGGCGGTGACGCGCGCGCTCGTCCAATGCGGTCTCGAAGAAGTGGTGGCCCGCCTTGCCCTGCTGCTTCGCACGGTAGAGCGCGAGGTCGGCGTTCTTCAGCAGCACGCTGCCTTCCGCACCGTCCTCGGGCGCGACGGCGATGCCAATGCTGGCTGAAGTCTCCGCCTTGCGCCCATCGAGCACGATGTCGCGCGCGAAGCAGCCCTGCAGGCGCATGCCGAAGGCGGCGATGTCGGCATCGGCGGGGATCGCCGGGATCATCGCGGCGAACTCGTCCCCGCTGAGGCGCGCGATCAGGCCCTCGGGCAGTTCGGCCTGCAACTGCCGAGCGACATCGCACAACAGGCGGTCGCCCGCGGCATGGCCGAGGGTATCGTTGACCATCTTGAAGTCGTCGAGGTCGATGTAGGCGACCAGCACGCGGGTGCCGTCGCGGCGCCGGGCGAGGGCCTGGTCCAGCTGCTCGACGAAATACTGGCGGTTGGGAAGCCCGGTGAGGGCATCGTGCAGCGCGACATGGGTGATGCGCCGCTCGCGCGTCTCGATGGCATCGACCATGGTGTTGAAGCTGGCGGCCAGCTTGCCGATCTCGTCGCCGGTCTCGACCTGGACATGCGCCTTGCGGCCGCGGGTGACGCTGCGCGTCGCGCGCAGCAGATCGGCCAGTGGCAAGGTGATGGTGCGCGTAAGCGCAATGCCCAGCACGACGACCAGCGCCAGCTCGGCGGCACCGATCACCAGCAGCAGCAGCGCCGACTGGCCGACGGTGGCACCGATCGGGCCGCTATCGATGCGCACGATGCCCGCCGCGAACAGCACCACCAGCGTGCCCACCAGCATGCCGAACAGCGATGCCAGGATCGCGGCGATGCGCGCGCGCAAGCTGCCGAAGTGCAGCGCCGAGCGTTCCCGACCGACGCGGATGTCCTCGTCGGCGCTGCCAGGCGCGTCGGCCGGCGCGAACTTGGGGAGGATACGACGCGGCATGCGTGTGAGTTAGGTCACGCCAGTTAATAAGGTCTCAAGTTTGTTCGCGAGGCGGTACCGCTCAAGGGGCAATCAGGACGCCGCATTAACTACAATAGACCGAGAAGGTGTTCGCAACAGGAGCTGCTCTGCCTGCTTGTGAGTGGCCGTGCGTTAACCTTCGTTTTTCGTAGCGAGCCGAGCGCATCGCGGGCATGGCAGCTTGCCGGCAGGAACAGCAAGGAAGTGGGCGATGACGATCGACGTGAGCACACAGGTTCATGGTGCAGTCGGCGAGATCCGGTTTTCCAAGCCGCCGCTCAATTACGCCTGCCCCGCCTTGCTGCGCGAGATCGCGAACGCGCTGGAGGCGTTCGATGGCGATGATGGCGTGCGCGCGACGGTGCTGGTGGCAGAGGGCAAGGCCTTTTGCGCGGGTGCGGACCTTGCTGGGGACGACGCCATTGCCGGGGAAGCCGGCATGGATGCGATCGGCGGCCTCTACGTGCAGGCAGAGCGCATCTTCCGCCGTGCCAAGCCGATGGTGGCGACCGTGCAAGGCGCAGCGATCGGTGCCGGCCTGGGGCTGGCGCTCAGCGCCGATTTCAGGGTCGCGGGACCGGCTGCGCGTCTCTCCAGCAACTTCGTGCGCCTTGGCTTCCATCCGGGTTTCGGGCTGACGCACACCTTGCCGCGGCTGCTGGGGCAACAGCGTGCGGCGTGGATGATGCTGTCGGCCGAGCGAGTGAAGCCTGCCGATGCGCTGAGCTGGGGCCTGGTCGATCGTCTGGCTGATGCGGGGCAAGAGCGCGAGGCTGCGCTCGCCATGGCGGGCGAGATCGCGGCGAATGCGCCGCTGGCGTTGAAAGCCGTGCGCGCGACGATCACGGCCGAGCTCGCCGATGCGGTGGCCGCGGCGATGCGGCACGAACATGCCGAGCAGACCGCGCTGCGCCCGACTGCTGACTACGCGGAGGGCGTGGCGTCGGTGTTCGAGCGGCGCGAGGCGATTTGGACTGGGCGCTGAGCGCCACGGCGTAGCCGCAGCGAGCTCACGCGTCGGCGGCGCGTGCCTTGGGTTCCTGGCGCAGTTCCGAGTTCAGGTCAGCCAGCAGATCGCCGTGCGCAGTGCTGTCGAGCGTGGCTTGAAGCGCTCGATATCCGTCGAGCACACGCCGACCAGCAGGAGACAGCCGTGCGCCGCCGCCCTTGGCGCGGCCCGGCGACGTCTCGACCAGCGGCTCTCGCCAGCAGCGGTTCATGGCGTCCACCAGCAGCCAGGCGCGGCGGTAACTCATGTCCATGGCGCGGGCGGCGCCGGAGATCGATCCTTGCGCGGCAATGGCGTCGAGCAGGTCGGCCTTGCCGGGACCCATCGCGATCTCGTCGCCGCAAAGCAGCTGGATCTTGAGCTTCAGAGAGTCAGCTTTGGCCATGCCTACAACTTAGGCCGGAGCCGGGCCAAAGGGCAACGCCGACGGTTGCCACGGCGGAGCGTGCGTGGCGCAAGACGCCGCAGCGTGGCTGAAATTGAAGGCAAAGTGCCCGAACGATTGCGGTCGTTAGTTAACTAGACTGAACTTAAACAGTTTTTGACTTCTTCCGATCACAGTAGGTGGAACAAGCCATGTGACCCGGCGTTCAGGATGGTGAAACAAAGGATGCCGACGCTAGAGGATGTGAGATGAAGGCCATCAACGATTTCAGAGGTTTCGCCGCCCCTGCCGAGACCGTTGTCGCAACCGACCGCCGATCGCCCTTCGCCCGGGCGCATGTTCAGCCGCAGTTGCAGATGCACAATGCTCGCGGTTTCGTGCTCGCCGTTGCCATGAGTGCCGCGTGCTGGGCCGGGATCGGACTCGCTTTCCTGCTCTGACCAGCCCCTAGGAGTCAGCTACCGGCCCGCGTACTGGTCTCGCCGACTGGTGCGGGCTCCCAGCCCCCCGCGGTCGCGACCAGCAGCCGGGCAACGTTCTGATACTGGCGTGCCCGTGCATCCACGAGCGAAAGCTGCGCGCGTTGTGAAGCGCGGCTGGCATCCAGCACCTGCAGCACGCCGCTGTTGCCCACCTGAAAACTGCGCCGCGACAGATAAAGTGAGCGCTCTGCGATCGCGGCCGCTGAACGCCGTTCCGTCAACTCGCGGTCATTCGTGCCGAGGGCAGACAGCAGCCCCGCGACCTGACCGAATGCTTCAGTCACCACTTGCCGGTAGTCCCCGGCCGCGGCGCGCGCACCCGCTTCCGCTCCCCGCTTCTCGGCCTTGAGCGTGCCGCCGTGGAAGATCGGCGCCGTCAGCCCGGCGAACACGTCGAACGCATTGAAGTTGCTGCTGGTGAGATTACCGGGCCGGGCCGCGGATTGCGTCAGCGAGGCGCCGAGCGTCAGGTCGGGGTAGAGCGCGGCGGTGGCAATGCCGATCTCGGCAGTGGCGGCGTGGAGTCGCGCTTCGGCCTCCAGGATGTCGGGTCGCTTGTGCACCAGCTCCGAAGGGAGCGCGACCGGGATGGTCGCGGGCAGGGCAAACTGGGCCAGCGCGAAGTCCGTCGCGCCAAGCTCGGCCGGTGAGATGCCAAGCAGCACTGCCAGCATTGCGCGGCCCTCGGCGATGTCCTGCTCCAGCGCGGGCACGTCGGCGCGGTCGCCCGCAAGCTGGCTTTGTGCGGTCAGCACTTCGACGAGCGTGCCGGCGCCCGCATCCTGGCGCGCCCGGGTCAGCGTCACGTTGCGATCGTCCTCGGCCAGCAGCGCGCGTTCGGTCGCCAGCTTGTCGTTCAGCGCGGCGAGCGCGAGCACTTGCGCGACGACGCGGCCGGCGATCACCAGCTGCGCGGCCTGTGTCGCGCGTGCCTGGGCCTCGGCATCGGCGCCGACCTGCTCCAGCGCGCGACGGTTGCGCCCGAACAGGTCGAGGTCGTAGCTCACGCCCCCGCCCAGGGTGAACAGGTTAAAGGTCGGGTTCTCGATCTCGGTGCCCGGTAGCCCGCTGAAGCCGAAGGCCGAGAGGTTGATCCGCTCACGCTCGGCGCGGGCGCTGGCATCGACTTGCGGCAGCGAGCGGCCGCGCACGGCCGCAATGCGCTCGCGGGCGCGCTCCAGCGTGGCGCGGCTGGCAGCGAGCGAGTGATTGCCGGCGAGGGCCTGCGCGACCAGTGCATCGAGCTGCGGGTTGGCGAAGGTCTTCCACCACTCGGCCCCGGGGCCGGTGCCCATGGCGAGCGCAGCGTTTTCCGGCGCGCCGTAGCCGGCCTGGGGTGGCGGCGTGGGGCGCTCGAAATCGGGGCCGACAGTGGTGCACGCGCTCGCGAGCAGGAGCGCGGCGGCTGCGCCCAGGTTGCGGTTCATCTCATTCCCCCACGTGCAGCGTCGCCGGGCCGGGGCCAGCGTCGCCCGCCTTGTTGCCAGTCCGCATGAACAGGACCAGCGGCACCAGCGCCATCGCGATGACGAACACCAGGTGGTACATGCTCACGTCGCCCACCATCGAGGCCTGGCGTCCGATCTCGGCGTTGAGCGCCGCGAGTGCCTCGGTCGAGCCGAAGTCCAGGTCTGGGCGTGCCCATTGCAGCGTCGGATTGTCCGGCCTGACGCCTTGCACCAGTTGGGCGCGCGATCCGGCGACGTAGTGCGTCAGCTGGTAGTTCAGCACCGAGATGCCCACCGCGTTGCCGACATTGCGCGTCAGCGCGTACATCGCCGCGCCCTCGTTGCGCATGGTGGGCGACAGCGTCGAGAACACGATGATCGAGAGCGGCACGAACATCAGCCCGCCGCCAAACCCTTGCACGAAGCCGGCGATCAGCAGCGTGCGCTCGTCCACGTACAAGTCGATGTGCGAATACATCAGCATCGACAGCGCGGTGATGACGAGGCCGACCACCAGCAGCACGCGCGTGTCCAGGATCGCGACCAGGCGGGTGACGATCAGCATCGCGACCAGCGTTCCCAGCGCACGGGGCAGGCCGACCATCCCGGTGTGGAACGCGGAGTACCCCAGCAGCGACTGCGTCATCACTACGATCATCGGTAGCGTGGCGAACGCGACCACACCGATGGCGATGCTGAAGATCGCGCCGATGGCGAAGTTGCGGTCGGCGAACAGCTCGGGCCGGATGAAGGTGTTCTTTGCGGTGAACATGTGCACCAGCGTCAGCCAGAAGGCGATCGCGGCGATCAGCGCGGTCACGCGGATCTCGTTGCTATCGAACCAGTCGAGGTGTTCGCCGCGATCGAGCACCAGCTGCAGCGCGGCCAGCGCGATGGAGATCGTCACGAAGCCGAACATGTCGAACCGCGCGCGGTGGGTGGTGGAGGAGGGGAGGAATGCCAGCATGCCGAAGAACGAGATGATCCCGAACGGCACGTTGATGAAGAACACCCACCGCCACGACAGCGCGTCGGTCAGGTAGCCGCCCACCGTGGGCCCGATGATCGGCCCGGCCATGGAGCCGAGCGCGAAGATCACCATGGCCTTGGCGTGTTCCTCTGGCGGGTTGATGTCGAGCAGGATCGCCTGGCTCAGCGGCACCAGGCTCGCTCCGCAGGCGCCTTGCAGGAAGCGCGCGAAGATGATCGTCGGCAGGTCGTTCGCCATGCCGCACAGGGCCGAGGCTACGGTGAAGCCGAACACCGAGGTGACCATCACCATCTTGCGCCCGAACCGACCCGCCAGCCAGCCCGACAGCGGCGTGGCGATCGCGCCGGCGACGAGGTAGCTGGTCAGCACCCAGAGCACCTGCTCTTGCGAGGCGGAGAGGCTGGCGCTCATGTGCGGCAGCGCGACGTTGGCGATGGTGATGTCCACCGCGACCATGATCGAGGCGATCATCGCGGGCACGGTGATCAGCATCCGCCGGGCGGGGCTCGGATAGCTGTGCGGCTCGGCTGGCGACATCGTACCCGGTGCCTACTTGGCGGCGGCGCTGGCGGTCGCGGTGTCTGGCCCGAACAGGTGCCGCTCGTACCCGGTGTCGACCGAGACGCTGACGCTGAGCCCGGCGCTGAGCGGCAGGCCGGCGGGCGGGTTGTCGATGGTCACCTGTACCGGCAGACGCTGCACCACTTTCACCCAGTTTCCGGTGGCGTTCTCCGCGGGCAGGACCGAGAAGCTGGAGCCGGTGCCGGGGCTGAAGCTCTCGACATGGCCGCGCAGCGCCTGGTCGGGGAACGCGTCGATCTCGATCGTGGCGGGCTGGCCCACGCGCATGTGGCGCAGCTGGTCTTCCTTGAAGTTCGCTTGCACCCAGTATCTGAGGCCCGTCATCATGAACACCGGACGGCCCGGCTGCACATAGTTGCCGACCTGCAGCTGGTTGACGCGGGTCACCACCCCATCCTGCGGCGCGCGCACGACGGTGTAGGCGAGGTTGATGCGCGCCTGATTGAGCCGGGCCGAGGCGCTCTGGACGCCGGGCTGCGCATCGGCTCCGCCGGCGGGCAGGCGTGCGCGCAGGCTCTCCGCCTTGGCACGCGCGGAGGCAATGGCGTCGCGCGCCGTGCGCACGTTGGTGTCGGCCTGGTCGGCTTGCGCGCGCGAGGATATGCCTTCGCCCAGCAGCGAGCGCTGGCGGGCTGCCTCGCTGCGCGCGAAGTCATAGCGGGCCTCCTCGGCGCTGATGTCGGCAAGCGCTTCCTGGTAGTCGGCGCGCAGCGAGCCGACGCTGGTGCGCGCACCGCCGAGCTCGGCCTCCGCTTGGCGCACGGCGGCCTGGTAGGTGTCGCCTTCGATGCGGAACAGCACCTGGCCTTTGCGCACGCGCTGGTTCTCGCGCACTTCGACCGCCGTCACGCGGCCGGGGATGCTGGGAGCGATCGCCACAAGCCCAGCCTGCAGCGAGGCATTGTCGGTCGACTCGTAGCGGCCGCCGCTCAGGTAGAACCACAAGGCGCCCGCCAGCACCACCGCAGGGCCCGCAATCATCAGGATCGGCCGCAAGGCACGGCGGCGCCCGCGTACCTGGTGATCGCTGGCCGTGACTTCGTGCGAAGCCTCGACGGCTATGGGGCTCTCCGCGTTCATCGTTTTTCCTGTATCCCGGTGCGGCGGGCGATACTAAGCTAGGATAGTATCGGCAAGTGATGTTCGGAGAGCAAGCCTTTGGATCGGGTCCTGGCGCTGCAAGGCGTGCACAATTTTCGCGATTACGGCGGATACGCGGTGGCAGGCGGCGGACGCCTGAAACGCGGCGTGCTGTGGCGCTCGGGCCAGCACCATGGCGCCACCGATAATGACTTGAAGGCGATCGCCGCGCTGGGGCTGACGGCGGTATTCGACTTGCGCTCCAACCGCGAGCGGACCAGCCATCCATGCCGGCGGCCCGCGGGTTTCGTGGCCCAGATCCACCACGCGGCCGACCCGGCCGCGGTGAGCGCGCCCCATGTCGCGGCCGCGCAGACGGCTCGCCAGCGCACGCCTGAAGGCACGCGCGAGAGCCTGCGCCGCAACTACGGCAGCATCGCTTTCCGCCCCGAGCTGCAAGCCATGACCGCACGGCTGATCGCCACTGCGGCGGCGGGCGAGGGGCCTAGCCTGGTGAACTGCATGGCCGGCAAGGACCGCACCGGAATCGCCGTGGCGATGCTCCAACTCGCCGCCGGCGTCCACCGTGACGACGTGATCGAGGACTACCTGCTGACCAACACCGCCGGCGACGTCGAAGCACGCATCCTCGCCGGCATGGAGACGATCCGCGCCGTCACCGGGCAGGCTGACGAGGCCTCCATGCGCGTGCTTATGGGAGTGGAGGCGGAGTACCTCGAAGCGGCTTTCGCGGCGATCGAGGACAAGCATGGCTCGCTCGACGCATACCTGGAGCAAACGCTCGGAGCGGATGCGGACATGCGCGAGCGGCTGCGTGAGGCCTTGGTCGAGTAGCTGGGGGCAGCATTCGGCTTTTGTTCGGTGCCGTCAGGAAAAACGGCATCGCTTCAGCATCGCCATGCTGAAGGAAGTCAGCCGACGATCTTGTCGTTTTCGAATCGTTGAGGAAGATGGAGAAGAGCATGGCGGACAAGGTGATCGCGATTACGGGTGCAAGCAGCGGCATCGGCGAGGCGACAGCCCGGCTTCTGGCTCGGAGCGGCGCAAAGCTGGTTCTGGGTGCGCGCCGCATGGAGCGCCTCAACGCGCTGGTTGCCGACATCGAGGCGCAGGGCGGCGCGGCCATCGCGCTCCGGCTGGACGTCACCGATCGCGCGGAAACGCAGGCCTACATCGGCGCCGCCGTGGAGCGGTTCGGGCGGATCGACGTCCTGGTGAACAATGCCGGCATCATGAAGCTGGCGCCTCTCGCCGAGGCGAAGCAGGACGACTGGGATCGCATGATCGACGTCAACTTGCGCGGCGCGCTGAACGGGATCGCTGCCGCGCTGCCACACATGATGAAGCAGCAGTCCGGCCACATCATCATGGTCGGCTCTACCTCGGGCCACCGCGTCGCCCCGATGAACGGCGTCTATGCGGCGACCAAGTTCGCGATCCGTGCCCTGGCAGAAAGCATTCGGATCGAGGGCGGCTCGTCTGTACGCAGCACCTTGATCTCGCCGGGTGCCACGCACACGGAACTGGTCGAGAACATCGACCACCCGATGATCCGCGAAGCGCTCGCGTCGAGAATGGCCGACGCGCTGCCGGTGGATTCCATCGCCCGAGCCATTGCTTACGCCATCGAGCAACCGCACGAGGTAGACGTCAGCGAAGTGCTCGTACGTCCGCTGAAGTTGAAAGACTGATCGCCGATAGCGGGGTCAAGGGGCAAGCGTTTGCACACTTCCGATCGCCCAGCCATCTGGCTGGCCTGTCAGCAGATGAGTAGCAGGCGGCGTCGACCCATTCCGATCGTCCGCTTGGTCGGGCGGCGTCTTGGAAGCGGACCGGCGGCTTACGCTTACTTGCGGTCATTCAGCGTACGGGCGATGCTGAGCGATGCGCTGTTATCATGTTCTCGTTCACGGCAAGCTGAGAAGAACCCTGCTGGCGTCGAACTCGGCGCGATGCAGCCAGCAGGCTTCTACTGTCATCGCTATCTTCTCGCAGCCGACGAGGACGAGGCGACCGTGAAAGCTTTCCGTCGAGTAGGGGACAATCTCGACCGGGAGTTCGGCTGGGTTTCCAACGGTGCTGCTTCCCTCCACCTTGAAGCAGAAGAGATATCGATTGCGCCGATACGCAAGGTGCTCAAGCCAGACAACAAGGGGCATACCTTTTACACCGACGAGTGATGGCAGCCAACACTCCGTCACTGTCGTTCAACCCGGCGCTTGTCGATCCGGAGAACGGTCAGGCTGCTCACGCCCAGTTGCGGTCATTTCAGTTTATCAACGACGGCGTGTCACCGTGAGGGCCTCGTCTATCCTCCAGCCGTCGCTCCCCCGCACCATCCGTGCAACGGTGTGAGCGTTCCTGCTCCGGTACTGAACCACGAACGCGCAGTTGATCGTAGTTGGATCTTTCGAGCTTTCATTAGGCAATGCGTCACTGCACAACACGTCGGCAATTCGCCTAATCCGTTCTGAGTGCACCAAAATAACGCTGTTCGGATCGTCTTGTGCGGCTTGGTTGGCCACCGCCTGAACGACCGCGCCATCGCGGCTACGAACTGCGGCTAATAGTTGCTCATCAGTCGGGCACAACATCGGCGCGGCACAGCGGCTCACACTTGCCAAGATCAACAAAGGGAGCAACAGCGTGTCCTCCTAGCTGTCAAGAACGCTATCGAAATCAGTGGCAGCTAGCCACCCTTAGCTGCCGTCACCCTGAACTTGTTTCAGGGTCTATTTCGCCTCGTAGCTCGGTGCCTCGACTGGCGAGCCGGTGCTTCGATTACACCCGCAATGGTCGGGCCAAGCGGCACGATGGATCCTGAAACGAGTTCAGGATGACGGATGGTAGAAGGGCAGCGACCGAGATCCGCGGTGACGCCGACGTACATGGTGCCGCGGTAGCGATCGGCCATGATGTAGACCCAGCCGCCTTTGTGTTCGCGGTCCATGTCGTGCTCGGAAGAAAGCGGGTCCCGGGTCAAGCCCGGGACGACGATGTGGATGAAGTGAGCAAACCCAATGTTTCGCTATCTCGCAACATCGTCTTCAATCCCCGCAGCCACCTTTACAAAAACCCTCGCACATCCTTCATGAACCGCGCGAACTGGTCGTGGTGCAGCCAATGGCCGGCGTCTTCGTATTCCAGCAGCGTCGCGTCGGCGAAGTGGTCGAGCCGGCCGTCGCCTGCGGGGGAGCTGGCGAAGCTGTCCTTGCCCCACAGAAGCAGGACGGGGCAGGTGATGGCCGACCACAACGCGACCTTCTCCTCGAAGGTGATGTCGGCGGTGCTCCAGACGTTGAGGTAATTGTCGAACTTCCAGCTCCAGGTGCCGTCCTCGTTACGGGTGGCGCCGTGGATGGTGAGGTGGCGGGCCTGATCGTCGGTGAGGAAGCCGTTCTCCGCCTTCATCCGCTCGTAGGCGTCGCGCAAGGTGGCATAGCGGCGTGGGGTGCGGCCGGCGGCGCGGCGCTTGTCGTCGATCCACTTGCGCAGGCGATCGGGCGCGTCGCCGCCTTCCATCTCGCGCTGCACGTCCACCGGCGGACCAAGGCCTTCGATGTTGACCAGCTTGCGCACCTTATCGGGATAGAGCCCGGTGAAGCGCGTGGCGATGTTGCCGCCCAGCGAATGCGAGATGATCGTCACCTGATCGTAGCCGAGCGTGTGCACCAGCTGCGCGAAGTCGTAGACGAAGGCGTCCATGCCGTAGTGGCCCTCGGGCGACCAGTCGCTGTCGCCATGGCCGCGCAAGTCGGGCGCGATGACGTGCCACTCGCGGCGCAGCTCCTGCGCCACCCAGTCCCAGCTGCGGCAATGGTCGCGCCCGCCGTGCTGCAGGATCAGCGGCGGCGCCTCGGGGTTGCCCCAATCGACGTAGTTGAGGCGCAGGCGCTGCGAGACGAAGCGGTTGGAGGTGGGCCCGGGAAAACTGTCCATGCCGCCTCGTAAGGCGAGACGTCTATCGCAGCAACACCTGCAGCGCGGAGACGCCCTGTTGCTCCAGCCCGCCGGTCATGAACGGAGCAGGGGCGGACGGGTCGAGCCGCAGGTTCGGGAAGTGATCGAGCAGGGCATTCACCGCTCGGTCGATCTCGACGCGTGCGACGTTCATGCCCAGACACCGGTGGGTACCGAGCCCGAACGCCATGTTGGTCAGCTTGGGGCGCGACATGTCGAACTCGTCAGGCCGGTCCCAGCGCGCGGGATCTCGGTTGGCGGGACCGAGGCCGAGTTCCAGCACCGATCCTGCGGCGATGTGGTGGCCGTAGAACTCGGTATCCTTCATCACCATGCGGTAGAAGTAGGGCGCGGTGGGGTTCCAGCGCAGGCCCTCCTCGACGGCGTCGTCGATCAGCGCCCGGTTCGCCTTCACGGCCTCGAACTGGTCGCGGTGGGTGAGAAGCGCGAACAGAGTGATGCCCATCTGCCGCCACGAGGTGCCGCCGCCGGCGACCATGACCAGCTTGGCATGGGTCATGATCTCGCGATCGGTGAGCGGGCGGGGCTCCTCGCCCGGCAGCATAAGCCGGGTGCCGATAAGGAAGCTGATCAGGTCGTCCTGCGGCTCGGCACGGCGTGCGGCGATCAGGCCGAGCAGCGTCTCCTCGACCACGCGGGCGTTGCGGACCCGATCCTCCATGCTGATGTTGCGACTGGAGCTGGTGGAGTTCAGGTAAGCGTGGCGGAAGCGCAGCGCCTCGTCGCCGTCCAGGCCGATCGCGGTCGTGATGGTGTAGACCGGGATGCGCGCGCAGTAGTCCAGGTTGAGGTCGGCGCGGTCGCCGGTGGCCATGCGCTCGATCAGGCGCTCGACGATGCCGTCGATGGTGCGCGTGCGCCACCAGCCGAGCGCCTCGGGCATCAGGAACTTGGGCTGGATCGTGCGCCGGTAACCGCGGTGCATCGGCGGATCCATCTCGAGGATGCCCATGGTGCGCTCGCCCGCGGGATTGGGGTGGCCCTGCACGGTGTTGGAGAACGTCGCTGGGTCGCGGAAGGCAGCCTCGCAAGCATCGTAGGTCAGTACGCTCCAGTGCTGGCGCCCCTTGGCGTAGACGTGGCGGTCATGCTCGGGCAGGTCCAGGATCTCGCGCAGCTTGCCTTTGTGCACCGGGGCTTGGGCGCGCAAGCGGTGGACGCGCGGCATGACGGTGCTGACGTCGATGAAGTTGCCCACAGACTCCGCTTCCTTGCGGACGTCGTAGAGTTCTTCGTAAAGCGGGTCGTCGGCGACCAGGACGTCGTCAAGCATGCGCAGGTTCTCCGGCTTGGCGGGCGATGGCAAGGCGCGCTTCGCTCGTCTCGTGCGGCAGGCGGCGCGACACGCGCCACAGGAAGTAGAGGGCGATCGGCACCAGGATCATGATGCTGAGCAGGCCTGCCGTCAGCGAGCCGGTCAGCGCGCTGACCTTGCCCGCCCAGTAGGGGCCGGTGCCCGAGGAGATGACGATCGCGACGAGCGAGTAGGACGCGGCTGCCGAGCCGCGCATGCGGGGCAGCACCAGGTCCTGCACCATCGCCGCGGTGGCGCCGCTCCACAGCGCGGAAAAGATGCCCAGGATGAAGGCCGCGCCGATGAACACGGCGAATTCTTCCACCAGCAGCATTGTCAGGATGCAGGGCACGCCACCCAGCAGGCTGATGGCAGTGATGCCGACTGGCGCGCGCAAGTCGCTGCGCTTCCAGCGGTCGGTCGCCCAGCCGCCGAGCAGGACGCCCAGCACGCCGCCCGCGATGCTCGCCACGCCGAGCGACAAGCCGAGCTCGTGCGCGGGGATGGAGAAGGTGCGCATCGCGTAAGGTGCGGACCAGACGTGGACCGCACCACCAACGCAGGCGACCAGCGCCGTGGAGATGGTCGCCAGCAGGAACGTGCGGTCGCCGAAGGTCAGGCGGTAGAGTGGCTTGTCGCGATAGCTCTGGACCTGGCCCCAGGTCACCACGGCATAGGCGCCGAGCGCGAAGGCGGCCCATTGCGCAATGTCGCCGGTCAGGTGCGTCAGGATCGCAGCCGCCACGGCGAGCAGGGCGGCGATCAGCATGTTCCGGCCGAGCCCTCGCAGGCCCGCCAGGCGCCAGACCGTCAGCATCGTGAACGGTGGGATCGCCGTCGCGAACTCGCCCAGCACGAAGCCCATCTTCGACCCTTGCGCTTCGGTGGCGCGGGCCGGCTCGCGGATGGCCAGGATCATCAGGGCGAGCGGCAGGCCGGGCAGCGCCACCGTGAACATGGCCGCCTTCCAGGGCGCCACCTCGCACGCGCCGGCGATCGGCACGGCGGTGCACATGGCGTCCCAGTGCTCGAGAAAATAGCCGCCCAGGAACAACGCCAGCGCACCGCCGGCGAACACGCCGGAGAGCAGGATCGACATGGCGATCGCGCGGCGTTGCGGCGGGAAGATGTCGGCGAGCAGCGAGTGCGAGCACGGGTTCGCCACCGCCTCCCCCACGCCGACGCCTATGCGCGCGACGCCGAGCATCGCGAAGTTGGCTGCGGCACCGCCGAGGGCGGTCATGCTCGACCATAGGGCGAGGCCCAGCGCCATGACCTTCTTGCGCGGCAGTCCATCAGAGATGCGCCCCATGGCGATGCCGACGACCGAATAGAAAACCGCGAACGCGGTCCCGAGCAGGAAGCCGAGATCCGCGTCGTCGAGCTTCAAGTCGGCCTTGATCGACTGTGCCAGGATCGAGACGATCTGGCGGTCGAGGTAGTTCAGGACATTGGCCAGGGCGAGCACGCCCAAGGCGTAGTACGCGGCCATTCCGATCGCCGGCGTGCGCGCGCCAGCGCCTGCGTCGGCCGCCACGCCGCGTTCAACAAGGCTCGCCACAGGCCACTCCCACCATTGGCTTCAAACGTCGCCGGGCTCGAAGTCGATCGCTCCGATACCCGGCGTGCTGCGTCGTGCGCATCAGGAAATGCGCAGGAGACGCTTGGCGTTGTTGCAGATGATGTCCTGGATGTCCTTGTCGGGCACCCCGGCGAAGTCGCGCTTGATGACCGCGTGGCTGTTGGGGAACGTCGTCTCCGAGTGCGGATAGTCCGACGACCACATGATGTTCCTGCCGCCCGGCAGGTCGCGCATCAGGATGCCGGCGCGGTCCTGGATGAACGAGCCCCAGACGTTCTGGTCCATGTACCAGCTCGGCGGCTTGTCGATCACGCTTTCGGTCCAGTAGCGCTGCTTTTCCCAAGTGCGGTCGCAGTATTCGGCGTACCATGAGAACCAGCCCACGCCGCTTTCCATGCTGCCGATCCGAAGATCGGGGAAGCGGTCGAAGATGCCGTTGAAGATGAAGATGCCGATCGGCTCGGCCATGGCCAGCTTGCTCATCGGCATGTCGGGCAGGAAGTGCTGCTTTTCGCCGAAGCGGGGCACGCGGCCACCGAGATGGAAGGTGATGACCATGCCCAGGTCGCTCAGCACCTTCCACAGCGCGTCGAACTCGGGCTGGTAGTACTGCAGCGCGCCCTTGGGATCGCCGGTCTGGGCCGAGACCTGGCCTGCCTTCATGTTCTTGATCTCGGACGTGGTCTTCCACGCCTCCGGGTTCTGCGGGAAGGCCGGCAGCTGGACCATCTTGAAGCCCATCTTGGCGAGGCGCTTCACGTGGCTGATGGTCTCGTCGATGTCGCGCATGGGCGAGTGGCCGACCGGGAACAGCCGGTGCGGCGCGTTCGAGGCCCAGTCCGACACCCAGTTCGAGAATGCCTCGAAGCTGGCGAGATAGAGTTCGTTGTCCAGCGTGCCAAGCGGTCCGCCGCCGAACAAGATGGCCTGATCGATGCCGTCCAGGTCCATGTCGGCGAGGCGCTTTTGCGGATCGTAGGTGTTGCGCTGCTCGGACAGGCGGCCCTTCATCTTGAAGTCCTTGCCCGTGCGGCCGGCCTGGTTGTTGATCATCATCACCGGGCGGCTGTGGCCTTCGAACACGATGTAGTCGGCATCGTCGCGCGCCTCGATTACCGGAGCCCGCGCCTTCAGGTGGTTGGGCAGGTATTCCTTCCACATGTCGTAGGGCGGATCGATGTGGGCGTCGGCATCGAAGATCGGGCCCAGGGTCCAATCTTCCTTGAGGGCGCTTCCGAACTTCGGATCAGCTTCACTCATCTCCCAAACTCCATCGTTGTTCGATATTGTGAATTGATTATCGCAGTTCTGAATGGAACAGTCAAGCTTCGGGTGTGGGTTGCAACAGGTTCAGATCCTCCCCTGCAAGGGGAGGTGGCAGACGCGGAGCGGCTGACGGAGGGGTGTCACCCGCTCGGTCGAGCAATCCGCCAGCGGTGACACCCCTCCGTCACGCGGCTAACGCCGCGCGCCACCTCCCCTTGCAGGAGAGGATCTCGGGACGCGATTAAGGCCGCCGCAGGATCATCGCGCCGTAGCCATAGCCGCCGTTCGACACGATGCAGGTGCGCGCATCCTTGACCTGCCGGCCACCGCCGCGGCCCCACAGCTGCACGGTCGCCTCGTGGATGTGCCCATACCCATGGAACCGCCCGGCCGAGAGCTGACCGCCTCCAGTGTTGAGCGGCAGTTCGCCATCTATGGCGATGCGGCTGCCGCCTTCGACAAAGCGGCACGCCTCTCCGGGAGGCACCAGCCCCAACGCCTCCATCCACATCCACACGTGGATCGAGAACCCGTCGTAGATCTGCGCGCAGTCCATGTCCGCGGGCTTGAGGTTGGTGCGCGACCACAGCATCGCGCCGCAGGTGCGCGCCGCGGGCATGCAGGTGAAGTCACCCTCGTACTTGCCGACCCACAGTCCGCCCACGCCCATGCCGATCGATTCGAAGTGCAGTGGCGGGTTCTTCAGGTCCTTCGCCGCATCCAGGCTGGAGACGACGATGGCAGTCGAACCATCGATGTGCGAATCGCAGTCGAACAGCCGCAAGGGCGAGGAGATCACGCGGGCGGCGAGATAGTCGTCCAGGCTGAGCGGCTTGCGGTAGATCGCATTGGGGTTGTGTGCGGCATTGGCGCGGTTGTTCACGGCGATCGCGCCGAGCTGCGCCTCGTTCGCCCCGTACTTCTCGAAGTACGCCTGGGCATAGAGCGCAAAGGTGTTGATCGGCGAGAGCGCGTTATACGGCACGCTCCAGGCGTTGTTGCCATCCACCCGGTTGCGGCTGCCGCTCATCAGCGTCGATGCGCGCGAAACGAGGCGGGCTTGCGCTTGCGCGACCGAGCGGAACACCACGACATGGCGCGCAAAGCCGCAGGCGATCGCGTTGATGGCGTTGAAGATCGGCGCCATGTGGCTGAAGCCCTCGGCCGAGGCGAGGATCCACTTGGGATCGATGCCGAGCACTGCGGCGGCCTCGGACGGGCTGACCGGCGCGATGCCGCCGCCTTCGGACGACTTGCCCGGGTAAGTCGCGATGCCATCGATGTCGGACGGCTTCAGCCCGGCGTCGGAGATCGCCTGGAGGCAGGCGTCGGCGGTGAGCTGCAGCGCGGTGCGCGAGGATGGGCGGCCCACTTCGGACTGGCCGGCGCCGGTGATGGCGCAAAGCTTCTCGGGGTAGGCGCTCATGCCGACTGACCTTCTGGTCGGAACATCGGGAGCCACACATCCTCGTGCTGCTCGAACTCCACGTGTACCGCCATGCCAACACGGACGCTGTCGATCGGCGCCAGCACGTTGGTGAAGACGTATAGCTCAGGCTGTTCGGCGAGCTCGATGACGCCGAACACGAACGGCACTTCAAGGCCAGGCACCCACCGTTCGTGATTGATGGTGTAGCTGGCGATGCGGCCCTTGCCCGACACCGGCTGCGGCGCCACGTCCTCGCTGCCGCACTTGGCGCAGCGGGGCAGGGGCGGGTGCTGCCAGACCTCGCAGTGCGTGCAGCGCTGGATCAGCATGCGGCCCTGCTCACCCGCGGTCCAGAAAAACGCGGTGTCGGGCTCGAGCCGCGGCAACTTGCGCTCGGGTGGGGAGGCGGCCTCGCTCATCAGAACACCACGCCCTGCACCTTGAGGTCGATGATCGCATCCTCGTCGTAGCCCAGACTCTCCAGGATCGCGTCGCTGTGGGCGCCAAGGTCCGGCGAGCGCGTGGAAGCCAGAGCCTGGCGATCGAAGAGCATGGGCACGCTGACCATCGGGATGCTCGAGCCATCGCCATAATCGACCTGCTTCAAGTACCCGTTGGCCTGCGCCTGCACATCGTCCTTCATCTCGCCGACGTTCTGGACGACGTCCCACTGGCCTTCCTGGCGGCCGAGGATATCCTTCCACTCGGCCAATGTTTTGGAGCCAAACATGTCCTTCACCGCGGCATAGCATTCGTCGATGTTGGCCACGCGGGACTTGGCATCGGCGAAGCGCGGATCGTCGCGCAAGTCGGGGCGTTCGGCCACGTCCATCAGCGGCGCCCAGTACTTGTCTGCCTGCAGCATGCACAGCGCGAGGAAACGACCGTCGGAGGTGCGATAGTTGCTGACCAGCACGTTGTTCGGCTTGGTCGAGGCGGGGCGCGGAAACTTGTCGATGTTGTCGGCGGTCGCCTGGCAGATGTAGCGCTGCATCGACCACATGGCGGTGCCGAGCAGCGAGACGTCCACTTCCGAAGCCTCGCCGCTCAGCGCGCGCTTGGCAATCGCCGCGCAGATGCCGCCCGCCAGCATCGAGCCTGACAGCGTATCGCCGAACGCCGGTCCCGGCGGCCCAACGGGATGGTCGGCGCAATCCTCCGTTAGCGACGAGGAAACGCCCCCACGCGCCCAGAAGGTGATCGCGTCGTAGCCGCCTTTCTCCATCTCCGGGCCTTGCGGGCCGACGCCGCTGCCGCTGGCATAGATGATGTTCGGGAATTGCGCACGGATCGAGTCCGCATCGATGCGCATCGATCGGCGCGCACGGGGGAGCAGGTTTGTCAGGAAGACGTCGGCATCCTCCAGCAGCTTCATCAGCACATCGCGCCCGGCCTCCTGCTTCAGGTCCAGCGTGATCGAGCGCTTGCCGCGGTTGTAGCTCTCCCACGAGTAGTCGATCCGCTGACCGGAGCCTGAGTTCATGTTGCCGATCTGCAGGCCTCGCAACGGGTCACCCGTCGGTGGCTCGATCTTGATCACGTCGGCGCCGAGGTCGGCCAGCATGCCACCGCACGCGGGCACGAAGGCCCACATCGCGACTTCGACGACCTTGATGCCCTCCAGGGGTTTGCCCATTCCTCGTCCCATCCTCGCTATGGCAGCCGCTCGTCTGATGACGCTTTCCCGACTGCGCAAATTCTATATTGCGAAGCATGGAACGAAATGGCGAATTGGGTCAAGCGATCTCGCGCCGATACGAAAGGGAGAACGATGCCGAACACGATCAGCCGGGCGGTGCCCGCACAGCCGCAGATCGCAGTGCCGCGCACGCTGGATGAGGCGCTCGATCCGGCCTGGCTGAGCGAGGCTCTGGCGCAAGTATCGGGCGGCAAGCAGGTGACTTCGGTGGAGCAGGTCGAGTTCATCCGCACCGTCGCCACCAAGGTGCGCTTCGCAGTGACCTTCGCCGGATCGGACGAGGTACACGGCTTCTGCATCAAGGGCCTGCTCGACGTCGACGAGATGACCGCGCGCGGCGGCTCGACCTGCGTGCTGGAGAGCGACTTCTACTGCAAGGTCGCGCCGACCATCCCCGACATCCAGGTGCCGACTTGCGTCACGGCCGTGATCGACCGGGAGGCGCAGCAGGCGGTCATCATCATGCGCGACGTCATCGTCGACGGCGGCCGTTTCTGCTCGGCACTGGAGCCGTTCAGCGCCGACGACGCGCTGCTCAGCCTGACCGAGCTGTCGAAGCTGCATGCGGCCAGCGCGTTCCTCGATAACGCAAACTGGATACGTCCGCGCGCGGCGGAGCTGTCGCAGATGACCTATGTCACGCCCGAGATGCTGCAGGAGCTGCTCGACGGCCCGCGCGGCGACAACCTCTCGTCCCAGGTGCGCGACGCCAGGCGGCTCGGCGCGGCGATGAAGGCGCTGGCGGCACGCGATGGCGGACGCCGGCAATTCATGATCCACGGCGATGCCCATGCCGGCAACATCTACCGCACGGCACAAGGTGCCGGCGTGATCGACTGGCAGCTGCTCCAGCGCGGTGGCTGGGCGCTCGATGTCGCCTATCACCTGAACGCGGTGCTGCCGACCGAGGTTGCCGAGGTGGAGGAGCGCCGGCTTCTGGGCGAATACCTGTCATTGATGCGCGCACGCGGCATGGAGATGCCAGACGACGAACAGGCTTGGGCGCAGTATCGCGAAGCGCCGATCTACGGCTTCTACCTTTGGGGTATCACCCGCCGCGTCGCGCCGGAGATCACGGTGCAGTTCACCGACCGGCTCGGCAAGGCGGTCACCCGGCACGAGAGCCACAAGCTGCTGGGGATCGACTGAGCTGCACAAACGAAAGCCACGCTTCTTTGCAAGAGCGTGGCCTGAGGTCGGCTCGGTAGCCGGAAGGTGGCCCGCCCTGCCAAGCAGAGCGGGCCTTGTTATTCTTACGAGCCGAAGTTGTAGCGGATGCGCACGCCGTACATGCGCGGCTGGCCATAGGCGAAGTCGAGGATGCCCGACGATTCGAAGCCGCCGCCCGAGGTGACGCGGTACTTCTTGTTGGTGACGTTGGTCGCGAAACCGACCACGTCGATGCCGCTGCCGCCGATGTTGTTCCACGCAGCGTTCAGGTTCAGCAGGTCGAACGAGGGAATACCTGCGTTGCCATCGACGAACTGCTTGGCCGTGTAGGTGTAGATCGCACCCACCGTCACCTTGCCCAGGCTCTCGTCCACCGGGATCATGATGTCACCCGACAGCGTCAAGCGATGCTTGGGCGTGTAGGTGAGCGGACCGCCAAGGTTGCCACGCGGGATGATCTGCAGGAACGGGCTGTCCGGCGAGAGCGTGGGAACGACCAGCTCCTTCAGCTTCGTGTCGAGGTACGTGTACGAAGCACCGAAGCGGAACACGTCGAACGCCGTGGCGCCGGTATCGACCTCGAAGCCCTTCAGCACCGACTTACCCGCGTTGATCAGAGCCGCACCACCGGTCAAGCCGCTGTCCGGCTTGGCGACGAGAGCGCCGAAGATCTGCTGGTCCGAGAAGTCGTTGTAGAAGGCTGCGACGTTGAAGTAGCCCGGGAAGCTGCCGCGGAACGTGAACTTGCCGCCGATCTCGTAAGCGTCGAGCTTCTCCGGTGCCACGGTCTCGATGCCCGGGTTGGTGAAGTTGACGGCGCCCTGGCGATAGCCGCGCGCGTACTTGGCGTAGATCAGCATGTCCGGCGTCGGCTTGAAGTCGAAGTCGATCAGCCAGGTCGGCTTGTTGGACTTGTTGACGATCGTCGTGCCGCACGCCGAGGTGTCGCCGCCGTTCGTCAGCAGGTTCACCGTGTTGGTCGCCGTCGCGTTGCGCGCACCAGGGGCCGGGTGGTTGAGGCTGTCGTTACAGCCACGCGCAACCACGCGGGTAAAGCCGCCTACCAGCGCCGGGAACGTGGCGTAGGTGAAGCGATTGCTCTCGGAATAGCCCACGATCTTGTCGAACGTCCAGCGTCCGCCGGCAGTGACCGAGAACTTGTCGGAGAACCGGTAAGTCGCCTGTCCGAACACACCATGGTTGTCGAAGTTGAACTTGGTCCGCGATTCGGAGATCAAACCGGCCGACAGCACGTACGCCGGAGAACCGGGGAACAGGGCGTTCGCGGGCAGCGGGACCAGCGGGATGCCGCCGGTGCAGCCTGCCACGCCGATGCCCGGATCGCTGCAGTTGCCGTAGATGCCGGTGCGCTGCTGGTTGTAGCCGAGCGGGCGGCTGAACTCCAGGTAGCCACCGACGACGAAGTCGAACTTGCCGTCGCTCGAACGGCCCTGCAGCTGCAGTTCCTCGGTGGTGGTCGACCCGGCAGCGGCGTCGTAGCCGGGCTGGGTGCCGAGCTGGACGTAGTCGAAGCGCTGGCCGACGGCCGGTCCGCCAGTCGCCGCAAGTGCGCGGGTGACCGGAGTGTTGGGCACGAAGAAGTTGTCGCTGTACAGCTGGAACGCCGACTTCTCGCGATACTCGCCATAGCTGACGATGTTCTTCAACGTGATTGAATCGCTGGCCTGCCAGGTGGTCGTGTTGATGACCTGCCAGATGTCGAGCGCGATGCCGGGATTGGGATTGCTGACTTCGACGTCGAGCGGACCGTCACCACGGGCAGCCTGGCGATCGATCTGGTCGCACGCCGCCAGCGAGGTGTAGTAGCGCGGCAGGTTCGCCGTGCTCGGATTGCGGTCGCAACTCTCGTAGTGCGTGGCGTATCCGTTCGTTCGCGAGCGGCTGTAGGACGCCACCACGTAGTTCTCGAGCTCTGGCGTGAGCTCGGCCAGGACGCTGAGGCGGTAATAGCCGTAGTCGACGTCGTTGTAGCGGTCGGGGCCGATGCCGGAGCGGTTGCGCATGAAGCCGTCGCGCTTGTTGCGATCGACGGCGAAGCGAACCTTGAATGTCTCCGCAAGCGGGATGTTCAGAGCCGCCTGGACGCGCTTCTGGTCATAGTTGCCGTATGTGCCCTCGACATAGCCTTCCAGGTTGTCGGTCGGCTTCTGCGGAACCAGCAGCACGGCGCCGCCCGTGGTGTTGCGGCCGAATAGGGTGCCCTGCGGTCCCTTCAGAACCTGGACGTTCTGCAAGTCGGTGAACGAACCCGCGCCCACGCTGTTACCGCCGGCGGTGCCGCCCTGCGCACGTACGCCGACGACGTCCGCGAAGTACACGCCGACCGTCGGTGCGGCGGCTGCGTCCTGGTTGAAGCCACGGATAGCGTACGTCGCCTTTTCGGGGCCGAACCGGGTGTTGACCGAGAGCGAAGGCGTATACGTCGCGAGGTCGGATGCGACCGCGATGTTGCGCTTCTGCAGCTGGTCCTGGTTGAACACGGTGATCGAGATCGGAACGTCCTGCAGACGCTCCTCGGTACGGCGTGCGGTGACGACGATGTCGCCCGCGTCTTGCGCCATTGCCGGCATGCTTACGGCAAGGCTGGCCATCGCCACGCCGGAGCCCAATACGCACTTCCAAAGCCTGTCAGTCATCCTGTTTCCTCCCTGATGTCATTTGCGTGTCTGTCGTGCGCGGGTGCGCGCACGATGTGCGACCGAAATGCGGTTTGTTTTTGTATTGAAGACTGTTCCTTGCGCACTCCGGGCGCCGGCTCGTCACTCCCCCATTATGCTCGCCCAGCCGCTTCGGGTGGTACGACGATGTATACTATACTCCTATCGCCTCATCCAAACTTTCACAATCCCGAACCTCTCTTCCAAAAACAGAATCGCAAGGTGCGGCAAATTGGACACAGGTTCAGTTTTCGAGGCATTGCTCCAGCAGCGCCAACGTGCCGGCCCAGGAAACCTGATGCGCCAATCGGTCGTAGGCGATGCCCGGCAGCATGCCGTCGTGGTCGGGATCGGTGAACGAGTGTTTGGCCTTGGCGAAAAGCGTGGCCTGGTAGTCGACATCTGCGGCATCGAACTCGGCGCGCAGGGCATCGAAGTCTGCAACCGGTGAGTAGGGATCGTCGCCGCCGGACCATACCGCGACCTTGGCCTTCACCATGCCAGGTTGCGCGGGCGCATGCGTCTTGAGCAGGCCGTGATAGCTGGTGACGCAGGCTACGGCCGCTCCGCTGCGTGCCAGTTCCAAAACACACTTGCCGCCAAAACAGTATCCAATCGCAGCGATGCGCGTGGCGTCCACATCCTCGCGTGCGCTCACCGCATCGAACCACGCGACGACGCGCGCGCGCAGCAATTCCGGATCGGCCAGGACTTTCTCGAAGTAGGCGCCCGCGGCTTGTGGCGTGCTGATGTCCGCCCCGACCTCGTACATGTCGGCAGCGATCGCGAGGTAGCCGCGCGTGCTCAGCTCCTGCGCAACCTTCTGGAAGCTGGGGCCGGCGCCCGTAGCGCCGGGGAACAGCAGCACCGCGGCATGTGGGCCGGGATGCGCCGGAGCGTGGACGAAGCCTTCCAGCGTCGTGTCGCCGTGCACGATCCGAAAAGGCGTCGGCGACGCGTCGGACATCCAGATTCTCCCCCGTACTCTTGTTGGTGGCAGTCTGATCCACAAACCGCGATGCTGTAAAGAGCATAACTGTGACTATATTCTGTTCTGCAATGGCACTCGCTCAGCCTCGACCGATGCTGCGTACGCGACTGGCAGTGGGCATCTTCGTGGCTGCCTTGCACCTCGGAGCGATCGTGCTGCTCGTGCGGGCGTTCGCGCCCGGTGCCATCGCGACCGTGCTGGGACCGGTCACCGCCGCCTTCGACATTGCGATCACGCCTCCGGCCGTTGAGCCCAAGCCTGAGCCCAAAGCCGAGCCACGATCCGCCGAGCCTCAAGGTAAGGCTGCGCCTGCGGGCAAGAAGGCAAGTCCGCGCGAGGTCACTGCGCCCAAGCCCCGCATCGCTGTCGCAAAGGACGTCGCGCCGCCGGTTTCCGGAACCGGCAGCGCCGACAACGCGGGCGCGCGGGAGAGCGGTTCGGGCACCGGGGCGGGCGGGTTTGGGCAGGGCACGGGAGCCGGTGGCTCCGGCACTGGAACCGGTGGCGGCGGTGGGATTAAGGCCGTCAAGATCGCCGGCGACATCGTCTCGGCGCGCGACTACCCGGCTGCGACACGCGCGCTGCGGCTCGGAAGCGCAGTCACCGTTGCGCTTACCGTCGGCGCGGACGGTCGGGTCTCGGGCTGCCGGATCGTGCGCGCCAGCCGCGATCCCGAAGCCGATCGCGTGACCTGCCAACTCGCGACCGAGCGCTTCCGCTTCCGCCCTGCGCGCGATGGGGAAGGGGCGCCCGTAGCCTCGGTCTATGGTTGGCAGCAGCGCTGGTTCGCACCGCCTGCGAAGTAGCGGCTCGTCGCGCGTCGGGAACAAACCGGCGCTCCTCGCGATTGCTTCGGGTGCCATGACCAGCGATCAGGCCCCTTCAACGAAGCAAGCGGCGCTGCCGTTCGCCATCGGCCCGCAGCACTTGCACGAGCGCTCGCGCAGCCGCTGGCGCAATCTGGGCGTCGTCGTCCTGCTGGGCGGGCTGATCGCGACCGCGCTGACTGGCGTTCTGGGTGGCGGCGCCTCGCGTCAGCAGATGGCGAGCGGGCCCGGCGTCTCGGCGCAGCTGATCTTCGATCCGATTGTGCGCAGCGGCAACTGGTACGAGACCACGGTGACCGTACGCGCCACAGCTCCCGTCAAGGACCTGACGATTGCGGTTGACCAGCCGCTCTGGAGCCGCATGAGCATCGACACGGTGGCGCCCGATGCCGAGAGCGCCGAGGCGCTGGACGGCGAATATGCCTACCACTTCGGCGAGATGAAACCGGGCGAGACCTTCAGCCTGAAGCTCGACGGGCAGATCCAGCCGGGCATGCCGCGGCGCCAGACGGGCCGCATCGGGGTGCGCGACGACAAGCGCGAACTCACAGCGTTCCCGGTCCAGCTGACGGTGCTGCCCTGATGGATATCGTCGTTCGCGCCTCGGTGATGTTCATCATCGTCTATGTCGTTCTGCGGCTGATGGGCAAGCGCGAGCTGGGGCAGCTGGCGCCCTTCGAACTCGTCACCCTGATCGTCACCGGCGACCTCATCCAGCAGGGCGTCACCCATCAGGACTTCTCCTTGACCGGCGCGACGCTGGCGATCGTCACCTTCGCCGCATGGAGCCTCACCATGAGCGCGCTGGCACACCGCTTTCCCAAGGTCCGCGGTGTGCTGGAGAGCCCGCCCCTGGTGCTGGTGCGCGACGGGCGGTTTCTGGGCGCCAACATGGACAAGGAAGGTATCGACCAGGACGAGTTCGGCGCCCAGCTGCGGCTCGCCGGGATCGCCTCGCTCGATCAGGTCGCCTGGGCGATCCTGGAGCCCGAAGGCAAGATCAGCTTCATCCGCAAGGACGACGCGCCCACCGATCCGCGCACGGATGATGATTCCGGCGTTGCGTGATGGAGTAGCCTAGCTCCTCTCCCCGACGGGGAGAGGAGTTGGCAGCAGCCTCAAGCCGCCAGGTCGAACGGTGCGATCTCGCCCGACAGGTACAGCTTCTTCGCCTTGGCGCGGCTGAGCTTGCCCGAGCTGGTGCGCGGCAGGCTCTTTGGCGGAACCAGTTCGATCACGCAGTTCATGCCGGTGATCGCGCGGACCTTGTCGCGGATCTGGTCGCGCAGTTCGAGGCGCTTGACCGGGTCGGACACGCGGCAGTGGACCAGCACGGCAGGCGTTTCCTCGCCGTTCTCCATCTCGATCGAGAAGGCAGCGATGTCGCCGTGGTTGAAGCCGGGCAATTGCTCCACCGCCCACTCGATGTCCTGGGGCCAATGGTTCTTGCCGTTGATGATGATCATGTCCTTCGCCCGGCCGACGATGAACAGGTAGCCCTTGGCCATGTAGCCCATGTCGCCGGTGTCCAGCCAGCCATCGACCAGGCAAGCAGCGGTCGCTTCAGGATCGCGGAAGTAGGAGTGCATGACGCTGGTACCGCGGCACCAGACCTTGCCGATCTGGTGATCGCCGAGGACCTGGTCGTTCTCGCCACGGATCACGACTTCCATGTCCTTGACCGGCTTGCCGCAGTTCACGATCGCGCGATAGCGGGCAGGGCGGCTGAGATCGCGGGGGGAGCCGGACAAGCGCTCCTCTTCGACCAGTTCGACGCGGATGCCTTCGCCCGGCGGCATGACGGTAACCGCCAGCGTCGCTTCGGCGAGGCCGTAGCTGGGCAGGAAGGCGCTGGCCTGGAAGCCGAAGTCGGCAAAGGCGTTGACGAAGCTTTGCATCACGTCGGGCCGGATCATGTCGGCACCGTTGCCGGCCAGGCGCCAGCGGGTGAGATCGAAGCGGTCGACCGCGGTCTGGCTGGAGATGCGGCGCGCGCAGATGTCGTAGCCGAAGGTCGGCGAGTACGACACCGTGGTGCCCTGGTTGCGGGTGATCAGGTCCAGCCACGCGAGCGGGCGGCGGGCAAAGTCCTCGGTCTTGAGGTAGTCGCCCGAGACCTGGTTGGCGATCAGCGAGAGGAAGCAGCCGACCAGGCCCATGTCGTGATACCACGGCAGCCACGAGATGCAGCGGTCTTGCTCCTCCAACTGCATCGCGTGGCTATGCGCCGACAGGTTGGCGAGCAGTTGGCTGTGCGTCACCGCCACGCCGTGCGGGAAGCGCGTGGAGCCCGAGGAGTACTGCAGATAGCAGATGTCATCGGTGCCGAGCTGCGGCAGCTCGACCGCCGGCGCGTCGGTGGTCGCGAAGTCGGCCCAGGTGGCATGCTCACAGCCCTGACGCGCGGCGGCGGACGCGGTCATCTCGGCGATCTCGTCCGGGCCGACCAGCAGCGTGGGGTCCGAGCTCGCGAGCTGGACGCTCAGCTGCTCGATGTAGTTCTCCTTGCCGCCGAAGCTGGTGGGCAGAGGCAGCGGCACCGGCCACACACCAGCGTAGACCGCGCCGCAGAACAACGCGGCGAAATCGGGTCCGGTTTCGGCGATCAGCGCCAGGCGGTCGCCCGGCTTCATGCCGCGCGCGATCAGGGCGTGGGCGACGCGCAGCGAGTCCTGACGCAGCTCGGAATAAGGATAGGTGCGGGTCAGCGTGCCGCGCGGATCATGGAAATTGAAGCCACGCGCGCCTTGTGCGGCATAGTCCAGAGCTTCGCCGAATGTGGCGAAGTCCGCCATGCGGCGAGGCAAGCTGTCCGCGTTGGGGGTGGGGAGCAGTTTCGGCTCCGACGTTTCCGGCACCAGTCTGATGGTGTCGTTCATCTGGCAAGACCCTGTGTTGTTGTACTTTTCTTCATGGTTTCGCGGCCCCTTATCCGGGTTTAATCGAATGCGAAACAAGTTCTCCCTGGCCTTGCGGCACTCTTCCTCATGCAAGAGGGCCTCCTCAATCGTTGGGGACTGTGGCACGAATAGGGCAGCATGCCTCACGACCGTCGCAAACCGTTGCCCTTGGGTGACACCAAGCTGGAGGAGCTGGCGCTCGCCTACGTTGCCCGCTTCGCCACGACGCGGGCCAAGCTGGAGGCCTATCTCGTGCGCAAGCTGCGCGAGCGGGGCTGGGAAGGTGAGCGCATGCCCGATGCCGCCGCCCTGTCGCGGCGCTTCGCGGAAGCGGGCTATGTCGATGACGCGGTCTATGCGCGGATGAAGGCGGACAGTCTGCTGCGGCGAGGATACGGCGGCCGGCGGGTCGGCGAAGCGCTGCGAGCGGCGGGGGTCGGGGAAGAGCTGCGCCAAGATGTGGCGCCGACGCTGATCGATGCACGCCGCGCCGCCGCGGCGCTGGCGCGCAGGAGGCGCTTTGGTCCGTGGCATGACCCGCTCCCGGATCGCCCTCTGCGCGAGAAGCAGATCGCGGCGATGCTGCGCGCCGGTCACACGCTCGACAATGCGCGCCAAATCGTCGAAGCGACCGATCACGCCGCGATCGAGGACTGGATCGAGTCGGCAAGTGGAGACGACCTTTGCGCGTGATTTCAACTCTTTCGGCGCTGCTCCTCTTGCTGGGGGCGTGCTCCTCTGGCGTGCTCGACGGCAGCGCCGCCTCGGCCAAGGCAGCCGCGCCCGCAGTGCACCCGATTTCCGGCCTGCCGGTGATCGACCTGGCGGTGAAGACCAAGAGCAAGGCGCACCACTTCCGCGTCGAGGTCGCTGCCTCGCAGGAGGAGCAGGCCAAGGGCCTGATGTTCCGCACCGAAATGGGCGCGGACGAGGGCATGCTGTTTCCTGAGGAAACCCCGCGCCGGCCCTCGTTCTGGATGAAGAACACGGTCATCCCGCTCGACATCATCTACGTGGGCACCGACGGGCGTATCCTCAACATCGTCAACGCGCTGCCCTACGACCTGACGCCGCTGCCGTCCGAGGGTGTGGCCATCGCCGTGCTCGAACTGAACGGCGGCCGCGCCGAGCAGCTGGGTATCAAGCCGGGCGACAAGGTCAGCTGGAAGCTGCCGAAGAAGGCCGGCTGATCGCACCGGCATAACTTGGCAAGCCACGCGAACGAGGCTAACGCGAGACCCGATGAGCATCCTTGCAAAGATCTTCACCTGGTGGAACGGCGCGACCATCGGCACCTCGCTGTGGAGCTCGCGCTTTGGCGAGCACGTCGGCACCGATAGCTTCGGCAACAAGTACTACCGCTCTGCCAAGCTGAAGACCACGCAGGGCTACGAACGCCGGTGGGTCATCTATTCGGGGCCGAACGACGCCAGCAACGTGCCGGCCGAGTGGTTCGGCTGGCTGCACCACAACGTCGAGGGTCTGCCCGAAAGCCACCTGCCGCCGCCGCGGATCTGGGAGGTGGACTTCACGCCCAACGCGACGGGAACCGGCCACGCCTATCGCCCGCAAGGTGCGCTGGAGCGTGGCGGCCAGCGTGCGCGAGCCACGGGTGATTACGAAGCCTGGTCGCCGGACGCCTGAGCCGCTCTTGCTGAAGGCGGTACCCTTCGCCGCCGCGGCGGCCCTGTTGGTTGCCCTTGCCGGCTGCAAGGGTGAGCCTGCGCCCGAGCCGCAGGACACCGGCATCCCCGAGGCGATTGCGCAGACCGGCGGCAAGCCCGCTGCCCCCGCCGCGCGCAAGGACGATTACGGCACGCCGCTCAAGGACCGCGTGGCGACGCTGGGCCTGCTCAACAAGCGCAACAACCTGAGCCAGGACGTGACGATGAAGCCGGGTGAAACCCGGCGCATCGGCAACGTCGTGCTCAAGCTCGCCTCCTGCGAGCGTACGCTGCCCTGGGAGAAGCCTGCGGACGAGGGCGCCTTCGTGCAGGTCTTCGTCGAGGACCGCGCGACCGCCCAGGAAAAGCTCGCCTGGCACAAGATCTTCTCGGGCTGGCTGTTCAAGAACTCGCCTGCGCTGAACGTCGTGCAGCACCCGGTCTACGACGTCTGGGTCAAGAAGTGCGCGATGAGCTTTCCGGGCGAGGAGGAAAGCCCGGCTGATGACGCCTCCGACAAGAGCGCGCCGAAGGCTTCGGGCAGCGCAAGCGGCGGCGCCTCGGCTCGGCCTAGTCCAGCGCCATCGCCCACCGCGACGCCGACCCCGGAAGAAGAGCCCGCCGGGAACGAGCCCGACTGAGCGCGGCGCAGAAGCCGCAGGTAACGCTCCTGGCTGATCTCCACCGCTCCCAGTGACGCCAGGTGCGGCGTGATGAATTGGCAATCGAGCAGCTGCACGCCCGCGAGGCGCAGCGCCGCCACCAACCACGACAGCGCCACCTTGGACGCATCCGTCCGGCGCGAGAACATGCTCTCTCCGCAGAATACCCGGTCGAAGCCGACGCCATAGAGCCCGCCGACGAGCGCGCGCGTGCCATCGTTCGCCACCTCCCAGCATTCGACCGAGTGGGCTTGGCCCAGTGCGTGCAGCCGTTCGTAGCTCGCCTGGATGCGGTGGCTGATCCAGCTGCCTTCCTCGTCCGCGCGCGGGGCGGCGCAGGCGTCGAGCACATCGGCAAACGCGGCGTTGCAGGTTACGGCGAAGCGCCCGCGCTTCAACGTGCGTGCCAGCGAGTGCGAGAGGTGGAAGCCGTCGAGCGGCAGGATCGCGCGCAGCCGGGGCTCGACCCAGAAGATCTCGGGATCGTCGCGCCGGTCCGCCATCGGGAAGATCCCGCTGCGATAGGCGAGCATCAGCGTCTCGGGCTCGATCGTCGGCGGGGTGAAAGGCGCGTGCACGATGCGCAGCCTAGCAGATCGTCATGCGGGTTGTCGTGCTTATGGCTCGTCGCGCTTGTTCAGCTTCGACCACAGGCCCTCGGTTCCTGCCTCCTGCGCCTTGTTGACGTATTGCGAGGCGACCAGCCAGCCCTTCAGCGGCTGGAGCGGCAGGATGCAGCCGATCCCCAGCAAGGGGAACGAGGTCAGCAGGTGCACCCAGAACGGCGGATCGTACTTCACCTGCAGCCAGACGACGAAGAAGATCAGCGGAAAGGCAATGATGCACAGCGAGAAGAACGCCGGCCCGTCGTCGGGCGAAGCGAATCGGAAATCGAGCCCGCACACGTTGCATTTGTCAGCCAGCTTCAGCCACTTGCGGAACATGCGCCCCTCGCCGCAGCGCGGGCACAGGCCCTTCCACCCGCAGCGGATGATCCAGCGCCACTTGTCGGCGCTTTCGAGTTCGGTGTCGGGCACGGGGCGGCCTTCTTGCTTCGGCTGTTGGAGAGATAACGCCTTAGGCGGCTCGCCGGATCACGCGGACTGGAAAATGTCGGGTAGGACAAAATGTCCATCGGCGGCCTGGGCGGGTTCAGGCTCTAGAACATCCCGCCTGCCAGCGCGTCAATCGCGTTCTGGAGGATCACGGCGGCCGCGGCCGAATCGATCCGTTCGGCCCGCTTGGCGCGGCTCATGTCCTGCGCGATGAGGTCGCGCTTGGCGCCGCTGGTGGACCAGCGCTCGTCCCACAACAGGATCGGCAGCCCGAGCGCGGCGAGGTTGCGAGCGTAGGCGCGGCTCGACTGTGCGCGCGGACCCGAACTGCCGTCCATGTTGAGCGGCAGGCCGATCACGAGCCCACGGATCGCACGCTCGCGGATCAGCACTTCGAGCGCGATCTTGTCGGCGCCGAACTTGCCGCGCTTCAGCGTCTTGCCGGGCGAGGCGATGCGCCATCCTGCGTCGCAGAAGGCAGTGCCAATGGTCTGCGTGCCCAGATCCAGCCCAAGCAGCCCGCCGCCGTCCGGCAGCGCGTCCCGGTATTCGAGCGTGCTGGTGGTGATGAGGGTGGGGGTGTCCAACTCGGCTTACCTTCAGGCTTTTGCGGGATCGGCATAGACCGGCGATGGTGGCCGGTTCAACGCTGCGACCGGCGTCAAACACAACAACCGGACGGGCTGAGCCTGCCGAAGCCCGCCAGCCCGCCCGCGCGAGCGTCCCAACACCCGCTTGCGCCCCGCTGTACATGTGTCAAACTATGACCACGGGAGAGCGGATAATCATGCACAAGTGGGTCTACACGGCCGCCGCGGCAGCAGCCCTGGCGCTTGCCGGGTGCAGCACCAGGCACGACGACGGAACGATGGGGACGGCGGCCGACTGGGCGTTCCATGGCGGCGGCGTCGACGAGAGCGGGTTCAGCCGTCTCGACGAAATCGACAGCGGAGACATTGGCCGGCTCGGCCTGGCCTGGTCGCTCGACCTGCCGGGCGAGGTGACGCTGGAGGCGACGCCGCTGGCGGTGAACGGAGTGCTCTATTTCTCCGGCGCCTACTCGGCGGTCTATGCCGTCGAGGCGGTGACCGGCAAGCTGCTGTGGAAGTACGATCCCGAGATCTGGAAGCACGAGCCAGAGCGCATGCGGCTGAACTTCGCGGCCAACCGCGGCGTCGCTTACGCGAACGGGCGCGTGTTCGTCGCCAGCTTTGACGGGCGCATGATCGCATTGGATGCGCGCAGTGGGCGCGAACTTTGGGCGACGCCGACCCTGCCGCCGGGCAGCGCTTACTACAGCACCGGCGCGCCGCTGGCGTTCGGCGACAAGGTGATGATCGGCAACGGCGGCGGCGACTTCGGTTCGCGCGGCTATGTGACGGCCTACGACCAGGCGAGCGGCAAGCAGGCCTGGCGCTTCTACGTCGTGCCGGGCACGCCCGAGCAGAACCGTGGCGACCCGGCAATGGAAGCGGCTGCGAAGACTTGGAACGGCGAATACTGGAAGACCGGCACCGGCGGTACGGCCTGGAACGCAATGATCTTCGATCCCGAACTCAACCGCGTCTACATCGGCACCGGCAACTCCGGCCCCTACGATCCGCAGATCCGCAGCCCGGGGGATGGCGACAACCTCTACCTCGTCTCGATCGTCGCGCTCGATGCGCAAACCGGCAAGTACGTCTGGCACTACCAGGAGAACCCGCGCGAGGCGTGGGACTACAAGGCGACCGCCAACATCGTTGCCGCCACGCTGGAGATCGACGGCAAACCCCGCAAGGTGCTGCTGCACGCGCCGGTCAACGGGTTCTTCTACGTGCTGGACCGCCAGACCGGCAAGCTGATCTCGGCCGAGAAGACCGGCAAGGTGACATGGGCGGATCGCATCGACCTGAAGACCGGGCGCCCGGTGGAGCGGCCGGGCATCCGCTACGAGAAGGCCGGCTTCGACATGTATCCGGGCCCCGCTGGCCGCCACAACTGGCAGCCGATGGCGTATAGCCCGCAGACCGGGCTGGTCTACATGCCGGCGCAAAACCAGGGCCTGCGCTTCGCCGCCAGCACGGTCGGGCAGCCGACGAATACCGCGGTGAACCCGGCGGGCGCGATGACGCTGATCGACGAGCATCCCGACGATCGCACCGGCTGGCTGCTCGCCTGGGACCCGGTACGGCAGACAAAGGCGTGGGAGGTCAAGCTGCCGACCTTCTGGAACGGTGGCGTGCTGGCGACGCAAGGCGGGCTGGTGTTCCAGGGCACCGCCGACGGCCTGTTCAGCGGCTACGACGCGAAGAGCGGCGCGCGCGTGTGGCAGTTCAATGCCGGGCACGGCTTCCAGGGCGCGCCGATCAGCTATGCAGTGAACGGCAAGCAGTACCTTGCGATCCTGTCCGGCTACGGCGGGGCGGCGCCGGTCGGCGGCAACAATGTGGGATGGAAGTACGGCGCTCCGCGGCGGCTGCTCGCCTTTGCGCTCGATGGCAAGGCCAAGCTGCCGCCGGTCCAGAAGGCCGACACATCGGTCCACGCAACCGACGATCCGGCCATGGTTCTCGACGAGATGGACGTGAAGGCGGGGGCGGGGCTCTACGTCACTTGCTCGCTGTGCCACGGTAAGGAGGCGGTGGCGGGGGGCACGGCGCCAGACCTGCGGGAATCGCCCATACCGCTCGACGCGGCGGCGTTCCGCTCGGTCGTCCATGACGGTGCGCTGCTACGCAACGGCATGCCGCGGTTCGACAGCCTGACCGATCGCGAACTTCTGCAACTGCGCAGCTATATTCGTGCGCGGGCTCGTGAGGCGCTTGGCACGCGCAAGCCGGGTGCGACGCCCAAGTCGAAGTCGGCGCGGTACTGAGGTTTGCAAGTTCGCGTTCTTCTTTTCCGCCGAACGGGCGAGGAAGGGCGCGGCCCTACAATCCCATTTCGCCCAGCGCGCCGCCGTCGACCTTGATGTCGCACCCACTGATGTAGCTGGCCGCTGGCGAGCACAGGAAATCGGCGACCGAGGCGATCTCGTCGCCCAAGCCCATGCGTTGCAAGGGCACGCGTTGCATCATCGCGCGCATCATCTCGCTGGCTTGTGCTTCGGCGCGGCTCATCGCGGTGTCGATGAAGCCCGGCGCGATCGAGACGATGCGGGCACCGCGCTGGCCGAAGCGGACGGACTCCCTGGCGACCAGCTTCATCACGCCCAGCTTGGAGATCGGATAGGCGGCTTGCGGCGATTGCAGGTACGCGGCGACTGCCTCGCGCCCGCCGCCGTCGACCATCGCCTTCACCGCTGCGATCATGTCCGGCGCCGGGATCATGTAGCCCGAGCTGGACGAGATCAGCACCGCGCAAGCTCCCTTCGCCATGCGTGGGGCGAGCGCATCGACGAGGCGCTCGGTGGCGAAGTAGTTCACCTCCAGCACGCGTTCGCCATCGGCCATCGTCGGCGAGAGACCGGCGGTGTGCACCACGGCGGCGATGTCCTGGTCACCGACGCGCTCGAGGAGCTTGGCAGGGAAGTCGGGCGCGGAGAGATCACCCGCCAGCGTGGAGACCGGCGCACCCGATGGGGCCAGTTCGGCCGCAAGCGCGTCCAGCCGCTCCGCCGAGATGTCGCACAGGATCAGCGGCTGCCCCCGCTTTGCGAACCGCACGGCGGCCGGCCGACCCATGCCACCTGCCGCGCCGGTGATGATGATGGCGCCTTGCGGCTGAATGTCGGTCATCTGGCTCTCCGCGCTATTTGCAACGGCTTGCCATGACGCAAGGCGGAGAGACAAGTGTCGTCCGAGGCTCGACACGGGGCGGTTGCAGTATCCCGCCAGCTATCGCGGAGGCGTTTGCCCTCGAGCGTCAGGCATGGTGCAATCGGTTCCGGATCGAGCCCGGAGCGACCGGCCAATCAGAACGCAGGTTCGTACCCAGGAGGCAGGTCGTTGATGTCGCTGGTGCCGCCGGCGACATGGATGCCGCACTCCACCTTGTCCCAACCCTTCCAGCGTCCCGAGCGCGGATCCTCTCCGGCAGCGACCTTGCTGGTGCAGGGCGAGCAACCGATCGAGGGATAGCCTTCGGCGACCAGCGGATGCGGCGGTAGATCGTGCTCGACCACATAGGCGGCAAGATCCTCGGCGGACCAGTCGATCAGCGGGTTGATCTTCAGCCTGCCTTGCGCGTCTGTGGTATCGATTTCGAACCGGGGCAGCGCGGCGCGGGTCGAGGCCTGGAACGCCTTGCGGCCGGTGATCGTCGCATCGTAGCCGGCCAGGGCCTTGGCGAGCGGCTTGACCTTGCGGATCTCGCAGCAGCCATCCGGATCGTAGGACCAGCGCAGGCCGGTCTCGTCGCGCTTCGCGAGGTCTTCGGCGTCGGGCGTCAGGTTGCGCACGTTGGTCAGGCCGAGCCGCGCGATCAGCTCGTCGCGATAGGCCAGCGTCTCCGCGAAGTGCTTGCCGGTGTCGAGAAACAGCACGGGCACGTTCGGATCGATCCGGCTGACAACGTGCAGCAGCACGGCGCTCTCGGCGCCGAAGCTGGACACGATCGCGACATCGCCCGCCATCTGCTCCTTGAGCAGCGTCTCCAGCATCTCGACCGTCTCGGTCCCGCGGAACAAGCGGTTCAGGCGAACGGCATCGGCTTCCTGGAACTTGGCCGAGGTGTCGATGCGGTCACGGACGCGGTCGGGCTGGACGTCAGCCTGGATGTCGAGGGCGTTGAACATGGCGGTAATCCCTTGTGCCACGCTCACATGGGATTGGGGTGTCGCGGAGTCGACGAAGAAAAAGGACGAGGGGGTTTAGGGGAGTTTTCTGCGGTTTGGCGGTAGAGATTTGGCGATTGCCGAGATCCTCCCCTGCAAGGGGAGGGGGACCGCCGCCGCAGGCGTTGGTGGAGGGCGGTAACCCTCTCGGTCGTGCACTCGACTAGCGATGACACCCCTCCGTCACGCACTGCGTGCGCGCCACCTCCCCTTGCAGGGAGGATCAAGGGACAACTCAACCCGCGTGGCGTTTGGCCCAGATCGGCTGGCGGCCGTCAGCCGTCGCCTGGTAGACGTTGTCCCAGCGGTCGAATGCGGCCTGTGCGTCCGCTTCGTTCAGCGGATGCTCGGGCGCGAAGGCGTCGAAGCCGCAGCGCTTCAGGTGGCTGAGCATGTCGATCACCACGTCGCCCACCGCGCGGATCTCACCGGTGAAGCCTGCCTCGCGCAGCACGCGCGCCGAGGAATAGCCGCGCCCGTCGGTCCAGGCGGGAAAGTTCACCTCGATCAGGCGCAGGCGGTCGAGGTGCGGCAGCAGTTCGCGCGCGTCGTCGCCCGGCTCCACGCGCACGGCGGTGGCGTTGGTCTGCTCGCCGAAGGAGTCCACGGTGACAGCCGGATCGGACACCGGTTCATCGTTGCGGAACCGGAACTGGACGTCAGACATGATGAACGACCTTCAAAGTGCGAACAGGATCGGGCCACGCAGCCGCAAGCTCAGCCATAAAGCGCCTCCTTGAACGGCGCCATGCCGATCCGGCGGTAGGTGTCCAGGAACCGCTCGTCGCCTTCGCGCTTCGCCAGGTAGACCTCGGTAGCTTTCTCGACCGCATCGACGATGCCGTCCTCGTCGAAGCCGGGCCCGGTGATCTGGCCGAGCGAGGTGTCCGCGCCTTCTGAGCCGCCGAGCAGGAGCTGGTAGTTCTCCTTGCCCTTACGATCGACCCCCAGGATGCCGATGTGGCCGGCGTGATGGTGGCCGCAGGCGTTGATGCAGCCCGAGATCTTCAGCTTCATCTCGCCGATCTCCTCCTGCTTCGCCACGAAGCGCTCGGAGATCTTCTGCGCGATCGGGATCGAGCGGGCATTGGCGAGGCTGCAATAGTCGAGGCCGGGGCAGGCGATGATGTCGCCGATCGTATCGAGGTTGGCCGTCGACAGGTCCGCCGCGTCGAGCTTCTGCCACAGCGTGTAAAGGTCGGCCTTGCGCACGTGCGGGAAGACGATGTTCTGCGCGTGGGTGACGCGCAGCTCATCAAAGGAGTAATCGCGCGCGAGGTCGGCCATGAGGCGGATCTGGTCGGCGGTGGCGTCGCCCGGAATGCCGCCGACGGGCTTCAAGCTGACGGTCGCGATCACGTAGCCAGCCTGCTTGTGCGCTTCGGTGTTGCGCTCCACCCAGAGGCGGAAATCGGGATCGGTCAGGTCCAGCTCGTCCGACAAGCCGGTGTCGAAAGCCGGATCGACGAAGTACTGCTTGATCCGCTCCAGCTCCGCGATCGGCGGCTCAATGCCCTGGCTCAGAAGGTGCTGGAACTCTTCTTCGACTTGGCGGGTGTATTCTTCCTTGCCCAACTCGTGGACCAGGATCTTGATGCGCGCCTTGTACTTGTTGTCGCGCCGGCCGTAGCGGTTGTACACGCGCAGGCACGCCTCGGAGTAAGTGATCAGCTGGTCGAGCGGCACGAATTCGCGCACCATCGGCCCGATCATCGGCGTGCGGCCCATGCCGCCGCCAACGTAGAACTGCGCGCCGATCTCTCCGGCGGCATTGCGGACCATCTGGATGCCGATGTCGTGCAGGCGCATCGCCGCACGGTCGGTGTCGCTGGCGATCACCGCGATCTTGAACTTGCGCGGCAGCGTCAGGAACTCGGGGTGGAAGCTCGACCACTGGCGCAGCAGCTCGGCATAGGGCCGCGGATCGATGATTTCGTCCGCGGCGGCGCCGGCGTACTGGTCCGAGCTGATATTGCGGATGCAGTTGCCGCTGGTCTGGATGGCATGCATCTCGACGCTGGCGAGATCGGCCAGGATCTGCGGCGTCTCTTCCAGCTTGATCCAGTTGTACTGGATGTTCTGGCGCGTGGTGAAGTGGCCATAGCCGCGGTCGTACTTGTCCGCGATGTCGCCGAGCATCCGCATCTGCGCGCTGCTCAGCGTGCCGTAGGGCACCGCGACGCGCAGCATGTAGGCGTGCAGCTGCAGGTAGAGGCCGTTCTGCAGGCGCAAAGGGCGGAACTGGTCCTCCGTCAGCTCGCCGGTCAGGCGGCGGCGGACCTGGTCGCCGAACTCGGCAACGCGGGTGTCGACCATCTGCTGGTCGTATTGGTCGTACTTATACATGTCAGATCACCCAGTTGAGGGCTGCCGGATCGGCGGGCTTGAGCGTCAGGTCGGGGCGCACCGTGGGGCCGAGCGCGCGAATGCGCTCCTTGATGTGCGCGGGGCGGACGCCCTCGGCGGTCTTCTCGCCATCGACGACGTAGGCGGCGAAGACGTTCTGGGCGCCTTCCTCGCGCGCGATCAGCTGCGCGCCCTGGTCGGCGACATCGACCGCATCGTCGACATGGAGCGACCAGCCCTGGCCGTCCCACCAGATGACGGCGCCGCTCTTCAGGTCGTTGCCGGTCAGGATCTTCACTGTGCTGCCTCCAGCGCGACTGCGCGTAGGGTGGTGTCGGGCTCTGCAGTGACCTGGCCGATGACGATCAGCGCCGGACTGCGGACGCGCTGCCCCTGCACCAGGTCGGGCAATCCCGCAAGCGGTCCGCGCAAAACGCGCATGTCGGAACGCGTGGCGTTCTCGATCACCGCGACCGGCGTTTCGGGTGCGAGCCCGTCGGCCATCAGCTTCTCGGCAATGAGCGGAGCGGTGGCGACGCCCATGAAGATCACCAGCGTGCGGTCCTTGCCGGCCAGGCCAGCCCAGTCCTGCTCGGTCAGGCCCTTGCACTGGCCGGCGACGAAGGTGACGATCGAGGCGCTGTCGCGATGGGTGAGGGGAATCTGCGCGGATGCGGAGGCGCCCAGTGCGGAAGTGATTCCCGGCACGACCTGCACCGGCACGCCGGCGGCGCGGCAGGCCTCCGCCTCCTCGCCGCCGCGACCGAAGATGAAGGGGTCGCCGCCCTTGAGGCGCACGACGTCGTGACCGGCCAATGCCTCGCGCACGAGCAGGGCGTTGATCGCCTCCTGCTTCATGGTGTGATTGGAGCGTGCCTTGGCGACCGAGACCAGGCGGGCGCCGGAGCGCGTCATCGCCATGATCTCGGGCGAGACCAGGCCATCGTGGACGATCAGCCCGGCCGACATGATCAGCCGCGCCGCGCGCAGGGTCAGGAGATCGGGATCGCCCGGTCCGGCGCCGACCAGGTGGACGGTACCGATGCGGGACTCAGGGGAGAGGGCTTGCATGGTGCGCCAAATGGCGGCGCGGGCTCGCCGAGGCCAGCCAGAATGGCTTAAGCGCTCGGTAGGTGGGCTTTATGCCGGTCAACGTCGTCCCGGATCGGACCCGGGGACGACGCCGGCCTTCTTACTTCGGCGAAAGCACCATCAGCATCTGGCGGCCTTCCATACGCGGGTAGGCTTCGACCTTTGCCACTTCGGCGACGTCTGCCTGCACGCGGCGCAGCAGGTCCATGCCCAGCTGCTGGTGCGACAGCTCGCGACCACGGAAGCGCAGGGTGACCTTCACCTTGTCGCCATCGTCGATGAAGCGGGCGACGTTGCGCATCTTCACGTCGTAATCGTGATCGTCGATGTTGGGACGCATCTTGATCTCTTTGATTTCCTGCGTCTTCTGCGACTTGCGCGCCAGGTTGGCCTTCTTCTGCGCTTCGTAGCGGAACTTGCCGACGTCCAGGAACTTGCAGACCGGCGGGTCAGCGTTGGGGGAGACCTCCACCAGGTCTAGGCCGACTTCAGCGGCCTGCGCGATCGCCTCGCGCGTGTACATGACGCCCAGGTTCTCTCCGTTTTCGTCGATCACGCGGACTTTGTCTGACTGGATCAGATTGTTGTAGCGCGGTCCGCTCTTGACCGGTGGCGTCATCATGCGCCGGGGTGGGGGTGCTATATGCGTTCTCCTGAGTCGTTCGTAGGTATGGCGATTATGCGCGGCCAATAATGCGAATCGGCCGCTCAAGCAAAGCGCGAAATGGCGCAGCTATCGCAGCGCCTGCATTTCGTCGGCTTTACTGACCCGGGATATGGGTACTCACGCAGCCGCGCGCCAGAGGGGATACTGCAGCAAACGCCCGCGTGCCGGCAAGATCGCGTCGATCGCGCTGGCCGGCTGCATCGCCGCCAGGATCTCGGTGGAGGCCGCGTTCATGCCGCCCGTGAGCGCGCCGAATGCGGGCAGGATGATGCGCCTTTCGCTCGCCACCGCGCAGGCGCGCGCAATGCGCCGACCACGTGCCGCGACCACCAGCTTGGGGTGGAAGTGCCCCGAGAGTTCGGGCGCAGTCTCGCCCGCGCGCGCCTTGTGGCGCAGGATCAGGCCGGCGACCGCAGCTTCGGCGACGACCTCACCGCCGGCATCCTTTTCCAGCGAGGGATCGTGGTTGCCGACGATCCACACCCACTCCACCGCGCGGGTGAGCGCCGCCAGCATGCCCGCTGCGTGAGGTTCAAGTCGGCCAACGCCGCTGTCGTCGTGAAAGTTGTCGCCCAGCGCGAAGACACGGCGCGCGCCGGTCTCGCGGATGGCGAGGGCCAGGCGTTCCAGGGTCTCCCGGCTGTCGTAAGGTGGCAGCATCTGGCCTGAACGGGCATAGAAGCTCGCCTTTTCGAGGTGCAGGTCGGCCACCAGCAGCGCCTGCTCGCGCGGCCAGTAGAGCGCACCGCCACCGCCGCGGCCGCTCGAGGTGGCGCCCACCAGGCGCAACTCCTCACCACAGAACGAAAAGGGAACCATGTGCCGCCCTTGCCGCAAGCCCCGCGATTTGGCAAGCCGCCGAAATGACAGATATTGCAACCGACTGGACACCGTTCACCCAACGCGCCCGCACCTGGTTCGAGCACTTGCGCGACGCGATTTGTGCCGAGTTCGAGGCTATCGAGCGCGAGATGGGCAGCCAGGCCGCCTTCGCCTACACGCCGTGGAAGCGGCAAGCCCTGGAAGGCGAGAGCGGCGACACCGGCGGTGGCACCCGCGCGGTGATGAAGGGCAAGGTGTTCGAGAAGGTCGGCGTCAACGTCTCGACCGTCGCGGGCGGGCTGGCGAAGGACTTTGCCGGTACCATCAACGGTGCCAGTGCCGATAACAATGCCTTCACCGCCACCGGCATCAGCCTGGTCGCACACATGAGCAATCCGCATGTGCCCGCCGTGCACATGAACACGCGCTTTTTGACGACCACCAAGGCATGGTTCGGTGGCGGCGCCGACCTCAATCCGCCGCTGCCCTACGACGACGACACGGCCGAGTTCCACGCCGCGTTCAAGGCCGCGTGCGACGGCTTCGCGCCCGACGCCTACACACGCTACAAGGCGTGGGCGGACGAGTACTTCTTCATCCCGCACCGCAACGTGCACCGCGGGGTCGGCGGCATCTTCTACGACCACCTCGAGTGCACCGACGAGCAGGTCTGGGAAGCGAACTTCGCCTTCACCAAGGCCGTGGGTGAGGCGTTCCTGTCCGTGTTTCCGCGGATCGTGCGGCGTCGCCTGGGCTTGCCCTGGAGCACGGCGGACAAAGCGCAGCAGCTGGAATGGCGCGGCCGTTATGCCGAGTTCAACCTGGTCTACGACCGGGGCACGCTGTTCGGCCTCAAGACCGGTGGCAACATCGATGCCATCCTGATGAGCCTGCCGCCCGAAGCGACCTGGAGCTGAGGCGAGAGGCTTTCTGCGGTGCGACGCTCGGGCCTGCCGTGACATGGCACCGCACCTTTCCCCTTGCCGCGGCGGGGAAAATCGCCACATGGTCGGCCCGGAATGCTCCGCCAATACGAACTCGTCGAACGCGTCCTAGAGTATGCGCCAGAGGCCGATGAGGCCTTGCTGAACCGCGCCTACGTCTACACCGTCCAGAAACACGGCAGCCAGAAGCGCGCCAGCGGCGACCCGTATTTCAGCCATCCGATCGAGGTGGCAGGCTTGATGACCGAGCTCAAACTCGACCAGCAGACCATCATCACCGCGCTGCTGCACGACACGGTCGAGGATACGCTCGTCACCGTCGAGGAGATCGAGCAGAAGTTCGGGCCCGACGTCGCGCGCCTGGTCGACGGCGTCACCAAGCTCTCCAAGATCGAGGCCATGCCCGAGAACGAGCGGGCGGCGGAGAACCTGCGCAAGTTCCTGCTGGCGATGAGCGAGGACTTGCGCGTCCTCCTCGTCAAGCTGGCCGACCGGCTGCACAACATGCGCACGCTCCACTTCATCAAGAGCGAGGACAAGCGCCGGCGCATCGCGCGCGAGACCATGGATATCTACGCGCCGCTGGCCGAGCGCGTGGGCATGTACGAATACATGCGCGAGATGCAGCTCCTCGCCTTCGAGCAGCTGGAGCCCGAGGCTTACGCGATCATCACGGGCCGACTGGCGCAGATCCGCAATCAGGAAGGCGGGCAGGTCGACGCGATCGCCTTCGCCATCCGCCAGGCGCTCGCCGAAGCCGGCCTGGGCGTGGAGGTCGTCGGGCGCGAGAAGCACCCGTACTCGATCTGGCGCAAGATGAGCGAGCGCCACGTGACGTTCGAGCAGATCACCGACATCATGGCGTTCCGCGTCCTGGTCGAGCAGCCGGAGGATTGCTACCGCGCGCTCGGCGTGCTGCATCAGACCTGGCAGATGATCCCGGGGCGGTTCAAGGATTACATTTCGACGCCCAAGACCAACGGCTACAAGTCGTTGCACACCGCCCTGATCTATGAAAATTCGATGCGCATGGAGGTGCAGATCCGCACCCGCGACATGCACCGCACCAACGAATTCGGCCTGGCCGCGCATTGGGCCTACAAGCAGGGCGGCGGCAGACCCGGCAGCGGCGTCAAGCCAGACGGGCAAGTCGGCTGGCTGCGCGACCTGATCGAGATCGTCGATGCCAGCCACGATGCCGAGGAACTGCTCGAGCATACCAAGCTGGCGATCTACGCCGATCGCATCTTCGCCTTCACACCCAAGGGCGCGCTGCACCAGCTGCCCAAGGGCTCGACCGCGGTGGACTTCGCTTATGCCGTCCACACCAACCTGGGCAATGCGGCGGTCGGCGCCAAGATCAATGGTCGGTTGGTGCCGCTGCGCACCCGGCTGGTGAACGGCGACGTGGTGGAGATCGTCAAGAGCACGCAGACCGAGCCGCAGCTGGCCTGGCTGGGCTTCGTCGTCACCGGCAAGGCCCGCGCCGCCATCCGCCGGGCCGTGCGCGCCAAGGAGCGGCAGGAAATCGCCGCGATCGGCGCCAAGCTGTACGACGAGATCGCCTCGCGCCTCCCCGGCCGCATCGGCAAGAAGGCGACCACCGCCGCCGTCGGCCGCCTAGGCCTGCGCGACGAGGAAGAACTGATGTTCGCTATCGGCTCGGCCCGGCTCACCGACCGGCAGGTCATGGAAGCGATCGCGCCGGGCAGTACCGCCGAACTGCCCGAGGATGAGGACTGGCCCGTCCAGGAGCAGGCGATCTCCATCAAGGGCCTGACGCCCGGCATGGGTTTCCACCTGGCCGAGTGTTGCCACCCGGTGCCCGGCGATCGCATCGTTGGCCTGAGGCGGCCCGACCAGAAGGTCGAAGTGCACACCATCGACTGTCTGACATTGGCCAGCGGAGTCGATGCCGACTGGCTCGACGTGTCCTGGGGCGAGCGGACCACCGGCGCGGTCGGGCGATTGCGGCTGGTGCTCTACAACCGGCCGGGCACATTGGCGGAGGTGACCGACATCTTCGCGCGAAATCGCGCTAACGTCGTCAACCTGCAGATGGTGCAGCGCGACGAGCCTTTCGGCACCTACGAGGTCGACATGGAAGTGACCGACCTCGCGCACCTGACGCGCATCGTCGGCTCACTGCGCGCGAGCGAAGCAGTGGCAGAAGCTCAGCGGGTCTGAGCCGGTCAGGATGCGTTGATCAGGATGTAATCCAAGCTCGGTTGCTCGCCCACGCTGGTGCGTAGGGCGTCGAAGTCGGCGGGCGGCAGCGTCTGGCAACCCGCCGAGCCGGTGAAGCTGGTCCCGCCCTTGTGAATGTACATCGTCGTGCCGGCATTGCAGGGATCGGTCTTGTCGCCGCTGGTGGGCAGGTCCGGTGTGAACTTGCCGTCGTGGTTGCAGTCGCGGTCGACCACCTGGATGTCGCGCGCGCGCCAGATCGCGCCCAAGTGGGGGTGCTGCTCGGGCCGGAAATGGTAGACGCCGGCGCGCAGGCGGCCAAGATCGCAGCGGCCGTCCCGGTCGAAGTCGACCGATGACCCGCGCGCCGCCCGCACATGTCCGAACGCATAGCAGCCGGCAGGCTCGGTGTTGCCGATGAAGCGTTTGACCGAGATCGAGGCGCCGGTCTTCCAGATCAGGATCATGGGGTCGTCGTACTTGCCCAGTTCCGCCTGGCTCCAATCGGTCGATCGGCGCAGCGAGACCAGGACTTTGCGTCCCCGCTCGAAGTCGGCGCGCGTCTCGTCGTCGCCGTAGTGTTCCAGCAGCGCGCTCACATCGGCATCGCTCATCCGCGACGCGATGCGGGCCAGGAACGCCTCCTGGCTTTCGCTGCTGGCGTCGACTTCGGGTGGCGGAGAGAGCACCGCAGCCGCGATCGTCTGCTTGACCAGCTCGGCCGAGAGCATCGCCTGCGCATCGTTGCGCTCACTGCGAAAGCGCGCGGCGATGCCTTCCTGTACCTTCAGCGAGTTCTTGGCAAAGTGCACCAGCACGCCGTCCGTGTTGCGCCGGCCGCGCTCGAGATAGATCGCGTCGATGAGGCGTGTCTCGAAGTCGGCGGCGCCGGGTTGCACCTCCAGGCCGGCGATCGCGTCGGCGACAATATCGGAGCCGCTGCCGTGCTGCACCGCGGTCGACCAGACCACGTCGCGCAAGGTCGCCGACAGTTTGGTGACGTCCACGCCGGTCCGCTTCTGGATGCGCGCGCACTGCGGGGCATAGTGCGTGCGCTGGATGTAGGCGTGCTGCGCATCGCCGAAGCTGGCACCCAGCTCGCTGGCGCACAGCTTCCAGGCCGCGGTGAAATCGCTGTCACCCTGCTCCATGCGGGCGAAGCGGGCCGCATAGGGCGAGCCCTCCGCGGAGGCGAGGAACAGGCGCGGCTGATCCTTCTTGGAAGCGAGCTGGTACTGGCCATAGGACGCACCACCGCTGTCGCCGCGGCCGGTCGAGACCGTGCCGGGTCCACGGTTGCCGCACTCGTACTTGGCGGAAAGCTGCCCCAGCTTGTGCCCCGGCGGCGGGACCGGACCGGCGGTCGGCGCGCTGCTGGGCACCACGATCGGTCGCCCGCCAATATCGCTGTCGAGCGGAGCGCCGCCATTGGCTTGCGCCAGCGTACGCGGATCGACACGGGCGCGCGTGGCCACATGGGCCAGCGTGTCGCCTGCCTCGCCGACGCGGAAAGTGTCGCTGACGCGCATGACCTTCAGCGTCTGGCCCACCTTCAACCGGTTGGCATCGGGCAGGGCATTGAGCTCCTGCAGCGCCGCGACACTGGTTGCGAACGTGTGCGCAATGCCCGACAGCGTGTCCCCGCGCCGCACGGTGTAGGTCCGGTAAATGGCCACAAGTCTGTCCCCCTGTTGATCAGTTTTCCTCGGCCGGATTAGGTACGGTGTTGGCCGCGGCATTCGTGGGCAGCGCGGCCGGCGGTGCGAAGCGGGCGGGATCGCTCCAGCCGCATGCGTCGTCGGGCGCGGCGATGCCGTCGGGCAGGATCGAGAGATATGCGGCGCGATTGCCCTCCGCCGGTAGCAGGGCAGGGCGCACGGCACCGCACGAGAGCGTGACGATCCGTGTGGCAGGTAGCTCGTTCGCCTCCAGCGCGAGCTGCACCTCGCTTGCCGCCAGCAGGCCGTCGCGCATCTGATCGTAGGGGGCCGCGCCCCGCGCGCTGTGGCCTTCGACCAGGACGCGCCAGTTGCCGGTCAGCTCGCCCGCAGCCGCCGCTTGCCGCACGGCGTAGGCAGCGTCGGCGACTTGCGCGAGTGCCGGAGCGGAAAGACGCGTCTCGCTCACCGCCCACTCGACTTGCGCCTGCGGGATAGTCGTCAAATCGAACCGGACTTCCACTCTGGGCGGGGGCGATGGAGTAGTGGCCACTTCCCGCCACTCATGCGTATCCAGCGCCGGTCCGGCATCGGCGCGCTCCTTTGCGAACGCACGCGAGAGTCGCGTGAGGGCCTGCTGCTCGCGGTCCAGCGCACGGTCGAAGTTCCACAGCCGAACGCGTGCCACGAGCGGCTGCGTGCGGGTCGCCTCGGCCCAGCTCCGCGCGCGCCGAGAGAGCTCACGTTCGTTCGCGGTGCTATCATCCGCAGCGTTCCACTCGTCGGGCACGGGAGCTGCGCGAAGGGCGATGAAGCTGAGGACGTAGTCAGGCTGCAAGTCGGTATCGCCATCCAGCACCAGCTCTTCGATCCGTTCGGGCGGCAGCGCCTGGCTCGCCAGATCGAGCGCGGCGGCGTGGACCGCCAGGCGGTCGGTCGCATGATCGGCAATTGCCACGGCGCTCACTTCTTCAGCGAATCCAGAAGTAGCAGGCAGGATCGACACCATCGTGTTTGAAGGCGCGCGAGTGAACACCAAGGCGACGCCCCTGCGGCAGCGCTCCGCAATGCGTGTTGCTTCCACAAACGGAACGGCTTGCGTGGTACTGCGCATGCCGGGTTGGAGGAGGGGCGCGAACGTCCGCGCCGTCCAGCCGCAATCGCTCTTGGGCATGAGCACCAGCGATGATGGGCCGGCAACGACCATGCCGGCCATCTCGGGCTTGTCGATACCTTCGATCCTTCGTTCGCGCGTGAACGCCTCGTAGGGACTGGTGGGCACGGCAAGATGAGCACCGGCATCTGATCCCGCGTCTTGATAGGGCGGCTCTGCGGCAGCCGGGTCGGGATCGGAAACCCCGCCGTCGGCATCCGCACCGTCGAACCCGTCATCCGGATCGAAAACGCCTGCCGGGGCGCGGTCCATGTCGTCACTGGAAGCATCCACGGCATCTGCCGCCGCCGCCGCTGCCGCGTCCGCCCAGATCGCAGCGTGTGGCTCATCACGCGATCCCCTGTGCGGGGACCGGTGATGCGCAATCGCGACGGCTTCCTCAGGTGCCTCGGCCGCATCCTGGCCGGACATCTGTGCAGAGGCATCGACCTGATCCGGCTCCATCTCTGCACTGGTATTCACTGCGACGACGGGCTCCAGCTTGCGTTCGGCAAACCAGATGGCGGCCGACACCACGGCCCCGAGCACGAGAGCCACGGCGGAGCCGATCACGAGGCCGCGCTTCAGGCCGGCGCTTTTGCCAGCCGGCTTCGTTTCGGACGCAGGGCGCGCCGGATCCGGCGCCACGGCCAGCGCGGGCGCAGGCGCGGCAGCGGCGATCGTCTGGATGCGGTCGGCCTCTTCCGGGGTCGAGCCTGCCAGCGAGGAGTACAGCGCTGGCGTCGCAAATTCGAACGACGCCGGGTCGCTCGCCAGCAGCAGGTTGCGCGCGCGGGCGACGGCCTTGCTCAGCGGCATGCGAGTGAAATCACGGTAGAAGCTGGTGGCGAAGTCCCGCGCCGCGACGTCGCTGATCGCCCGGCGCATGGCGATCACGAACGGCACGCCGATCTCCAGCACTTCCTGCGCCAAGCCGCCGAAGCGCGCCGCCTTGCCATCGACCGCGCCTTCGCAGGCGTTGAGGAAGACCAGCCAGGGGCGGTCGTTCTTGAGGATCGAGAACAGTCCTTGCGCGTCGACGTAGTCAGTCTCGTTGGGCGCATTCTCCTTGTGGAAGTGGAGGCGTCCGGTGTTCCCGTCGAAGCTGCCGTGGCCGATGTAGTGGATGACGTGCGGCTGTCCGTGCGCAACCCGCGCCGCGAAGTCACGGCGGGTCGCATGGCGCAGCGGCGGATCGAGCAGGTGCACCGTGTCGCTGCCCAGCGCGGCCAGTGCCTGGAGCACCTTGCCGACTTCCTCCTCGGTCTTGAGCGTGCCGGTGGGATCGGCGACGACCAGCAGCAGGCGGAGCGGCAGTTGTGCGGGAAGCGGCGGCGGGCGGTTCGGCTCGCGATAGCGTGACAGGCCGAACGCGTCGCTGGTCGCCAGGAACTCGGCCACGCCGGCATCGCTGGCGTAGAGCATCTCCCAGGGCAGCTCGGACAACGGGCCGGCCTCGGTCACGTCCAGCCGCAGCCATGTGTGCGAGCCTTCCGCGCGTTCGCCCTTCAGCGTGTCGACAAGCTTCTCGACATAGTTGCGCCCATGCGTGCGGTCGGTCAGCAGCGTGGCGAGGAGCTGTTCGCCCAGGAACTGCCCGGCCTCGCGATCGGCCGCCGCATCGAGGATCGTCGTATTGTCCAGCGCGGTGGCTTCGCCGCGAACACGCCCGGGCGGCGTAGCGGCGCGGAAACGGCCGACGACATCGGGCGGCAGGACGGCCAGGTACTCCGGCTGATCCTCAAGGTTGTAGCGGATCTCCACCCGGCATAGCCCGCTCTCGTCGGGCGCACGGATCTTGACGTCCCAGACGCGCATGGCCCGTCACGCGTCCGGCGGCGGTGGCAGCTCGAGGTCGGGCAGGGCCTTGATATACGCGCGCTGCCAGCCGCGCAGCTTGGCGCGAACATCTGGCGCCAGATCGTGCAGCGCGGCGAGGTCGAGGCTCACCTTCGAGCTGTTGGTGCGCAGCTTGGCGCGGTTCTTGGTCACTTTGAACAGCAGCACTTGCGTGACCACCGTCTTGGCTTCCAGCGCGAAGGCGATCAGCGAGACGAGAGGCGCGCCGCCGTCCTGCGGATCGACCACACCGATTTGAAAACGTGCGCTGCGCCCCTTGATCGACCGCTTGTTGAACAGCGTGATCCATGGGGAGTCGTCGCTGGCCGCCTTCAACGCGTCGAGCGTGGCGGTGATCGCGGCGAGCGCGGTGACCGCCGGGCCGAGCAGCACGGCGGCGATCGCGGCGATCTTTTCGTGCACCTCGAACCCGTCACCGGCCTCGGACACTTCCGACCAGCCGCCGTCCTGGACCAGCCAGCCGAGCGTCTTGAGCATGGTGAAGTACGCCGCGTACCAGCCGACGATGTCGTCCGGATCGGGCACCCGGCTGTCCGCCACCAACTGCGCCAGCAGCGCCGAATCCGCGATCGCGTCGCGCAGTTCGACATCGGTTCCGGCCAGGAACGCGAAGACGTCCTGGCCGATGACGGCGGCCTGATCGGTGCCGGCGGTGAACGGCGATGCCTCATCACCCTGCGCCTCTACCAGGGGCTCGGGCAGAACAATCTCGCTAATGATCTGGCGTGCTTGGATAATATCGACCGACATAGGCAATTCCCCCTTATTGCCATGGCATCAGTATCGACAGACAATCTGACGCGTCTTTACTGTCGCTGCAAGTGGCTTTATTTGTGCATCAAGGGGATAGGCTCTCGCCAGGAGCAGGGGAATATGCGTGGTTAACGCGTGCATAGCCATCGGCATAGAGCGGACCGGCGGCCCCGGACTTGGCAAGCTGCCAGGCGCAGTGAACGGCGCGCGGGCCATGGCGGCCTGGGCCAAGGCGGCCGGCTACCAGGTCGAGCTCGTCACCGATCGCGACGATGTGCCCGGCAGTGAGGGGAAGGACACGTTCACTCCGGTGGATGTCGGGCGCATCAAGGCCGCGCTGATGCGCCTCCTGCCCACGGCCAACGACGGCGTGGATCGAGGCGGGCCGGCCGAACCGCCGCAGCGGCTGCTGGTCTACTTCGCCGGCCATGGCATGCAGTCTGCGGCCGATGGCGAAATGTGGCTGCTGTCCGACAGCTACAGCGACCAGCTGGCGATCGGTTTGGCCAAGCTGCAGGCGCTGCTGCAGACCTACCTCACCGGTGAGAAGCCGGGCCAGATCGCGATCATCTCCGACGCTTGCCGCAGCCCGATGATCGCCACCTGGAACGTCAACATGACGCCGGTGCCGGTCGTGCCGCTCGGGCCCTACGATCCCAACAGCTTCGACCAGGTCGACATCGACCAGTTCCTGGCGGTGCCGCCGTTGAGCTCTGCCTTCATGGTGCGCGCCACGGCCGAGGCGCCGGCGCGCTGCATCTTCACCTCGGTGCTGCTGGAGGCCCTGCACGGCGCCGGCGAGTCCTGCTTCGAGGACGACCGCGTGACCAGCGACAGCATGGCGAAATACCTGAGGGAGACCGTCCCCAGCCGCGCTCGCCAGTTCGACGTCGACATGCGCCCGCGCGTCTACCCGTGCTGGATCGATCCCAACGATGTCTACGTCTCCCGCGAGCAACTTGCCAAGATGCAGTTGTCGCCTCTAGACCCTTGGCCGGGCACCGGCGCGACGAGCGGGCAAGGCTCCGACGATGCGCAGTCCGAGGCACTGCTGAAGTCGTTCGGCGCGCCGAGCGGCCTGGTTCGCGGCGAGGACCGAGGTGCCAGCATCGGAGCGGACGCCGCGGCGTTCGAGTTCGATGCCGCCGAGCCGCCACCTGAGCCCGAACCGGAGCCGGCCCCGCCTTCTCCGATCATGACTGACAGCGAAATGGCGCAGATCGCCACTGAAGCGGACATGGCCGCCAAGACCGCCGAAGCGCGTGCGACCCGTGCCGCGGCCTTAGTGCAGGCGGCCACGCAGACCCAACGCGCAACGCATTATGAAACGCAGTGCGGCCTCACCGTGACCGGCTTGCAAGTGACCGGCGTGGCCTGCGCGTCCGGCTACCGCTTCGAAGCGGACGGCCACTTTCCTGGCAGCTGGCGGGTGTCTGGACCCGACGGTCCGCTGCAGGACGGTCAGTCGGCCTGGGCGCTCGTACGCGTCCCCAGCGGCGACAGCGTGGCGACTTGCGTGCAGGCCGGCTCCATCACCAGTGTCTGCACAGCACCGGAAGGTGCGCTGGTCGCCAGCATGCGCCCGCTGTTCCTCGACCCGTCCAAGCTGCTGACCTCGGAAGATATCCAGGCGCATGAGCGGCTGGCCGTAAGCGACGCCGACGATGCTCTGCAATGGTTGGCGCAGCTGGAACAGGGCCAGGTGTTCGATCCGATGCTCGGAGTGCTCGCCGCCTACGTGTTCTACGGCGCCGGACAGCAGGAAATGGTCCGCAGGCTGGCGCATGTCTATGCCGCGCGTCTGGCGCCGCTGCCGTTCGACATCGCCTTGCTGTGCCACGCGCAAGCGACCTGTGGCTCCGACGGCACCCTGATGGCGCAGGTCTCGGCAGTACCGGCCCGCAAGCCACGTTCGCGCGAGCAGCGTCTGATGGCGGGCCTGTTCGCCGCAGCTCCGCAGACCGAGCTTCCGGTCGCCGGTCGCGTGCCCTTGCTGCGCCAGGGGTGGTTCCTGCTCGACCGTGCCTGTCCCGCGCTCGTCCATCCCGACCTCGCCGCGCTTGCGCCACGCCTGCGGCCGGCGCCGCTCACCACGCTCGATCCTGCCGGCGCCGAGGCACTCACCCGTATTCTGGAGTATGCAGCATGACTCGCCCCACGCCCCGAATCGTGTTCGTCCATGGCATTCACCAGCAAGGCAAGAGCAGCGAGGCGCTGCGCGCCGAATGGCTGGACGCGCTTGCTCCCGCGCTCCAGACCGCAGGCTACGCCGGAGCAGCCCTGGAACCCGACGTGCCGTTCTACGGCGACGTGCTGTGGGAGCTGTCGGGCCGCAAGGGCGGTCCTGCCGTAGCGCAGGGGGATGCGCCCGTGTCTACTGGCGAAGAAGCATTCCTGTCCGAAGGCCTGGAGGAGATCGCCGACCGCGACGCGCGCATCGACGAGGACGACGTGGACGCGGAAGAGGCGGTCATCTCTGCCACCACCGACCAGGGCCTGCTGAGCATGGACCGGCGCTCCAACGCGATCGCCCGCGTGATCGAGCGCGTGTCGCCGCTGCATGGCGACTTTGCCCTCAAGGTGCTGCACCAGGCGTGGATCTACCTGAAAAAGCCGGGCGCTGCCGAGCAGGTCGACGCGATCGTCGCGCCGCACTTCGACACCGGGCCCGTCATCGTCGTCGCGCATTCGCTGGGCACCATCGTGTCCTTCAAGCTCCTGCGGCGGCTGGCGCTGGAGGGGCGGGGGCTGGAAGTGCCGCTGTTCGTCACGCTCGGCTCGCCGCTCTCGCTGCGCACGGTGCGCAAGGCGCTCGGCCCGGCATTCACGCCGCCGGCCGGGGTGAAGCGCTGGCTCAACGCCTACGACAAGGATGATTTCGTCGCGCTGGGGCAGGGGCTGACGAAGTCCACCTTTGCCGACGGAATCGAGAACTGGGCCGACGTGGCCGGACCGGAGGACGACCCGCACGCGATCCGCGGCTATCTCAGCGACGCCAAGGTCGTGGCCGCCCTGCGCGAGGCGCTTGGCTGAACCGGCAAACGCCGCGCGCTACTTGGCCTGCTTCTTCCTGCTCGTCGGAACCACGGGCGGCTTGGCCTTGCGGACGGGCACCGGCACGTTGCACACGTCCACCGACCCGGCCGGCTGGATGTAGAAGTCGTCCTGCCGATTGGCCCGCGCATGCACGTATTGCGCAAAGCTGGCGCCGCTGGTCGAAAGATACTCGTAGCGCGGCAGGTCCGGAACCTCGTTGCCGGGCCGGATCGAGAGGATGCCGGTGCGCTCGGCAGGCGTCGCGTAGAAGCCCAGCTCGGCCGTCCCCCGCGGCAGGGACGAGAGCCACTCGATACCTTCGATAACGCGCCCGACCACGGCGATGTTGCGGTCCAGCTGCCGGGGTGCCTGGCCGATCACGGCATAGAGCTCGGCGCCCGTGCCGGTATCGGGCGCCATGTCGCGGCCCACGCCCACGCTGCCATAGCAGTGCACCGGCCAACTGCGCGCGCCTTTCACCGCCACCGGCCAGCCCGCGACGAAGCCAGCGCTGTCGGCGTAGGCGTCGCGGATGTCCTCGCTGGTGAAGTATGCGAGCGAGGCGGGCGGGCAGATCGCGGCGAAGCGCCCGCAATCGCCGGGCTTTCCCGCCACGTAGTCGGCCTGCGGCATCTTCTGGAGCATGCCAGGAAGCGGGCGCGCCAGCGCCGGGTTGACGCTCTCCGGATCGCCCCACTGCACGACGTAGTTGTCTTGCGCGCGCACGATCGCCAGCCCATCCCACCAGTGCTCGGCCGCAAGCACCCGCATGTTCGCGACCCAGCCTTGCGAGTAAGGCGGCCCGATCAGCTGAATGACGACCCGCCGCGGCGCCGCGGCAGGGGTGGTCGCCGCGTCGGCGATCGCAGTGAGCCCGGCGGCGGGGGAAGAGCCAGGCGCAATAGGAGCCGCAGCGGCAGGTGTGGCGCGTGTCGCCGTGGGCGTCGTAGGGTCGCCCGACGCGGCTTGCGCCGCGACCGCCACCAGCTCGCTTCGGACTGTTTCGCGTGGCGCCAGCTCGACCACCAGTAGGTCCTCAGGCGCAATCGCCACCCACTGCCCATGAGGCGCCGCCGCCACAATCTGCGCAGGCGTGAGGGGGGCAGCAGCCGGAGCAGCACCCTTGCTCGACGACGCCGAGGCGGCCGCAGGCGCGCCATCCGCAGCACCCTCCGCGCCCATAGCAAAGTCCGCCCACGAGACGCCGCCCACCAGGGCAAGCACGGCCAATCCGAATTTCCACGACATGCCATGCTGATGCCACGAGCGCATCGCTTGCGTAACCCCCCGCCACGCGCTAGGGGCCGCACCCTATCCAGTGCATGCGGAGCGGTGGCCGAGTGGTCGAAGGCGCTCGCCTGGAAAGTGAGTATACGCCAAAAGCGTATCGAGGGTTCGAATCCCTCCCGCTCCGCCAGCTGACTTCAAGTTGACGTGTTTCCTTTGATCCATGCGGAATGCGGCGCAGAACTGCACGGCATAGATTGACAATCCGGCCTTCGGAGAGCGTGCAGGTGTCTACTAACAGTCACTTAGGACGCCTTTCTTTGCGGTCCCTTTGATAGGGCGGCGTGGATAAGAACCCCTTCTGCTGGTGCTGCAAAAGGCAACGGCGCCGAAGCGCCGCTGGACGTTTGTCATTTTCACTCTTGGTCACGATGGCGATTTGTGGCGGGCGCTCGCTTCAGATCTGCTGCTGGGCGTCCGTCGTCTCCTCACATCGCGACACACTCAGGCGGTTGAGCAATGTTTCTACCAGCGCAATCGCGTCCGCGTGCCCGCTGTCCAATCCCAGGATCTTGTCGGTGCTGAGCACGCGCGAGATGCCGTCCAGCATCATGCCGATCGCGACCGGGGGAAACATGCTTGTGCTCAACCCGGCAACGATCAGAGCGCTCTCGGCAGCGGCTGCGTAGACCTGGCGCGTGCGTTGCGCGGAGCGGGCGATCTCCTGGCGCAGTTGTTCGTGGTGGGTGGCCAGTGCAACGAACTCCTTGTGCAACTTGGGCACAGTAGGATCGGTGCTGAGGTGCCACAATGCGCGCAGCGGTTCGCCTGACGCCGTTGCCTTGCGCAACTCAGCGAAGTGTTGCTCCTCAACGCGGCGCAGCAGTGCCAGGAACAGCTCGTCCATGGTCTTGAAGTAATAGTGCACCAGCTTCGACTTCAGACCCGCGACTGCGGCGACTTTGCGCGAACTTACGGCAGCATAGCCCTCGTCACGCAGGATTGCCTCGGCGGCGTCTAAAATGGCTTCACGGCTCAAGCTTGCTCCCTCCTCCTGCTGTCCTTCCATGATCGGGTATGTGGTGCAAGCATCTCGGCAGGAGCACCCTTGCCGAGCCCCTCCGATCGATGTTAGGCACTCGCCTAAGATGAGCGGACGCGCCGTTCAGCGTCACGCCAAAGCGCATCGGAGAGGATCTGTCGGCCATGGAAAAGGGCGATGCTGCATGGTCAGAAACGCCTGTCCGCATCCCTCCGCTTGCTCGCGAGCAATGGACGGATGCCGCGCGTGAGGTCTTCGCGTTCTGGGGCGAGCCGGGTGCCTGGGAGAACGGCTCGCGCACCAACAGCCAGATGGTGCTGGCAAACCATCCCCCGCTTGCCATGGCCTTCAATCGCTTTGGCAAGCACGTGCTGATCGACAACACCGCGCCGGCTTGGGCGCGCGAATTGGTTACGCTTCGCGTCGCCTGGCACATGAAGTCGCAGTACGAGTGGCATTACCATGTCGGTTACGCGCTGAACCTTGGCATGACGCTTGAACAGATCGCCGACGTCAGCGTCGGCCCCGATGCTGGATCCTGGAGCGAGTTGGATGCGGCCGTATTGCGCTGTGTCGATGACCTCTGGTCACGTTCGCGCGTGCAGGACGCGACTTGGGCAGTCTTAGCCGAGCACTTCGACACCCAGCAGCTGATGGACCTGATCTTCGTGCTCGGACAGTACGTCATGCTCGGCTGGGCACTGGCTGCGTTCGGCGTGCAACTCGAAGATGGCGTCGATCCGATCGGCTTCGACCTGACGACCAGGGCCGGTCTGGTGCCGGGCACGCGCCTCAAACCGGGTGAGAGCGAGCAATGGGCCGATGCGCCGCTCTGAAATCAACGACGCAGTAAATTATAAGAGCCCGCAGAGCAGGCGGGCAGCGAAGAAGGACGACTGATGAGCAGATTAGCGGGACGGGTAGCGATCGTGACTGGCGGCAGCCAAGGCATCGGGCTCGCCATGGCACGTGCCTTTGCGCGTGAGGGTGCATCGGTGGTGATCTCGAGCAGGCGGGCTGATGCCATCGAGGCAGCTGCGCGCCAGCTTAGCACCGACGGCGCCCAGGTCATCGGCGTTCAGGCAGACGTCGCAAGCCGTGAAGACGCGCAACGCACGGTGCAGACCGCGGTCGAACGGTTCGGTCGTGTCGACATCCTCGTCAATAACGCGCAGGCTACGCGTCAGGCCAAGATCGAAGACATTACCGAAGAGTCCATCCAACTCACGTTTGGTTCGGGCTTGTTCGGAACTCTCTATCACATGCAGGCCGCTTTTCCGCATCTGAAGGAGCGGGGCGGATCGGTGATCAACTTCGGCACGCGACAGGGCATCTACGGCGAGCCGGGCGATGGCATCTACGGCGCCAACAAGGAAGGCATCCGCGGCCTTTCGCGCTCGGCCGCTCGTGAGTGGGGCCAGTTCGGCATCCGCGTGAACGTCATCAATCCCGCGGCGCTCAGCCCGTCGGCCGAGAAGGCGCTGAACGCCAACCCGGTGCGCGCTCAGAAGTACTACGATGAGATCTCGCTGCGCCGCTTCGGTCGTCCGGATGAGGATATCGCGCCGATCGCCGTGTTCCTGGCAAGCGACGATGGGCACTACGTTACCGGGCAGACCATCAACGCCGACGGGGGGCAGATCATGCTCTAACCATCGGCGGGATGCACGATCAGGAGGCTGCGCCACACGCGGTCAACGCGATGCACTCTGCAAACGCCCAATGCTGAGGAGAGGCTCGACATGAGCGACATGAGCGATCTGGAACGCCTGGTCGAACTGCAGGCGATCCGCGAATTGAAAGGTCGACGCGATCATGCGGTCGATCGCAAGGACTGGGACACATATGCCCGCCTTCACAGCGATGATTATGTTGCCATGTCGATTGGCGACAAACCCATCGTCGGGGGAAGGGCTGCCGCCGATGCACTTGCCGTGCACATGGCGAACGTCACCACTGTCCATCATTGCCACACACCGGTCATTGAGTTTCAGGACCGCAACAACGCCACCGGTGTGTGGGCGATGGAGGACAACCTGTTCTGGTATCGAGACGGGGAAAAGCAGTGGCTTCGTGGCTTTGGGTTCTACCATGAGCGCTATGTGCGTGGCTCAGACGGGCAGTGGCGCTTCACCTATCGAAAGCTCGAGCGCACGCATGCGGAAACCTCCGCCGGTGCCGCGATCTTGGCGGTCGACGCATCCGGCGAGAACCTGCGCGTCGGCATGGGTTGACCGCGAGTAACGACCTGCTCCGTTCGTTACGCCGGACCGTTAAACCTCGGCAGACAGGTCAAAATCGACATACGAGACTTAGCACGCCGACACAGCAGGAACGCCGTCCCACAAGCGAGGCGGAGAACACGATGGAAGGGGAGAGACATGGCTGGTGACTGGACGAGGCAGGACGAGATCAGAAGCGAGCGCGTGCGCAAGGCGCTGGACTGGGGTGACCGGATGAAGGCCATCGTCAACGGCACTACCGACGATGACTGGGATGTGCTGGTCCCGATGATCGACCCCGATCGGTTCGTCCGCCGCGGCAATGAACGCGATCAAGAACTACGTTGGCCCGCCTACCGCGAACTTTTGGTGCAATGGAAGGATGTCGGCGGAGTCTACGACAATACGCTGTTCCGCGCGACGGAAGCTGGCGATGTGGTCTACCTCGACCTAGACGAACGCAGTGAGCGGCCGGATGGAACAGTGAATACGCTCCGCTCCATTTCCATCTACGCCTTCGATGATCAGGACCGTATCGTTTCGGTAGATGTCTGCATGGGCTTTCACCAACCTGCATGAAGCCCTGACACTACGCAGCAACCCGGCACGTGACTGTCGTCCAAACGATTGGGTTCGGTTCAGTGGTTTGTTTTCAAGAACGACTGATGGAAGGCGTGCCGGGGTTGGGCACGGCAGCTGGGCGCCGCCAACTGCCATTGGCACCGAACCGCTACGACGCGAGCGCTCGCGCAAGCTCGGCGGCGGCGTGGTGCTGACGCCCGATGGTGGCTCAACGCGGACTGCCGACGTTTTTTCCGCATCTTCGGGCTGACTGCCCGCTGGAACGCCAAGCTTTTCCCTGATGTGCTCTGAGCCTCGCGGCTAGCTCTCTTGAGCCGATCTTGACGCCGACAAGCTCGGCCCCAACGCCACCCTGCCGAACTTGCGGCTGCTCCGCCCAACGGCGGCCGGCCGCCCTCGATAGTCTTGCTGCCATGGCAACGCGGGGAGCCCTGGACCGACAGTCTAAGTTGCAAAACGCAAAGCGGGCCGCCGACGTCTGAGCGTGGGTCCTCACGACCCGAGTCATTTTTCCGCATGCTCGCTCTAGCCAATCAGTAACCTCGCGGTGAGCGCTGCGGTGAGCGCCAGCGGCATCGTCACGGCGCCTACTCTCAGGAAGCGCCAAAACCCGACGTCCTCGCCCTCACGCCGGATCGCCTGGAGCCATAGTATCGTCGCCAGGCTACCGGTGATCGACAGGTTCGGTCCTAGATCGACACCGATCAACAGCCCGTCGACGACCAGTTGCGGCGGCTGCGCCTGGGTTACCGCGGTGCTGGCGACAAGTCCGGCAGGCAGGTTGTTCACCAGGTTGGATGCGAACGCCAAGATCGTCCCTGCCGCCGCAGCCCCATGCGCCGGGTCGACCAAGGCGTCGCGGATGCCTTGCGCGATCCAGGCGATCACTCCGGTCAGTTGCAGCGCCTCGACCAGCACAAACAGCCCCGCGACGAGCGGCAGCACGCTCCACGAGATGCCCTTGAGCAGCGGCAGCGGCGGCGAGCGTGCGATCAGACACACCGCTAGCGTCGTGCTGAGTCCCGCGAAAGCGGTCGGCAACCCGAGCTCCCGATCGAGCGCGGACACCACCAACAGCAGGATGGCAGTTGTCACGATCCCGGCCAACGCGGCCTTGCCACCGGTGGTCAGCGGGGCACGCTCGACTTCGCTCTGGCAGGTGCCGGCAAGCCGGTCGCGCTCAATCCAGCGCAGCGCAAGGAAGGTCACGACGATCGACGCGACCGACGGCAATGCGAACGATGCCAACCATTGCCGCAGCGGTGGCATGTGCCCGCCGTAGAGCACGAGGTTGGCCGGGTTTGAGATCGGCAGCACGAAGCTGGCGGCATTCGCAATCAGCGCGCAGGCGAACAGCAGTGGCAGCGTACCCGCCTTTGCTTTCCTGGCAGCGGCATAGACTGCGGGCGTCAGCACCACCGCCGTCGCGTCGTTCGACAAGAAGGGCGTCGTCACGATCCCCGTTGCATAGACGAGCGCGAACAGCCTGGCGGTCGACCCTCGGGCATGGATCGCGGCGGTTGCGGCAACCCAGTCGAACAGTCCTTCCGCGCGCGCGACTTCGCTGAGCAGCATCATGCCGACCAGGAAAAGGTAGACGTCCAGCCCCTTGGCCACCGCGGCGCCGGCGGCAGCCAACGGCATAAGGCCGAGCAGGAGCAGGAGCAACGCACCGGCGACTGCCCAGATGGCTTCTGGCCAGCGGAACGGACGCGCGATCACGGCGGTGGTAGAGACGGCGCAGATGCCCCAAGTGGCGCCCGTGGCGGGGTTCATGCCGTACGCCGACCTGGGCGGCGCCAGGGATTGGACGTGGCTTGGGTCACTTGTGCGTTTCCGGCATGGCGATGAGGTATAGGATGAACCCCGCGGCGGCGATCCCTGCAAGCGTCAGGAAGCTGGCGGTATGCCCGGCCCACACGATGATCGCGCCGGCCAGTGTCGCCGACAGCGCCGCACCAAGCCCGAACACGCTGGAGAAGACACCCTGGCTCACGTTGAACCGCCCGCTGCCTTGGGTCAGGTCGGCAACGATCACCGGGAACAGGGCGCCGATGATGCCTGCGCCGATCCCATCCAGTGCCTGCACCCCGACCAACCACCATGGGTCGTTCGAAAAGGTGTAAAGCATGCCGCGCGCCGCAAGAAAGGCAAATGCGACGAGGAAGATCGGCTTGGTGCCCCAGCGCGCGGCGTTGCGCCCGACGACGATCGCGACCGGCACCATGACGAGTTGCGCTGCAACGATACAGGCCGCGGTCAGCAAGGTGGCCTGGTCCTTGCCAACGGTACGCCCAAGCAGCTGACTGACCGAAGTCAACATTGCGGCATTGGACAAGTGGAAAGTGAATGTCGTGAGCGCAAAGATCATCAGCGTGCGGTTCCCCAGCAGCGTCTTCCAGCCACTCGGCTCTTCGCATCCCTCCTCGGGTTCGCAGTCGAGCCCGCGTGCGACCGCATTGTCGATGGCGCTGTTGTCGATCTGCAGTGACACGAAGATGCTCGCGACCGTCAGCCCGGCCATGAGCCAGAAGACGACGACCGGCCCGAACTTCCAGGCCAGCACGCCCGCTAACCCGGCCGAAACCGCATTGCCGGCGTGATTGAAAGCTTCGTTGCGGCCGACTCGCTTGGCGAACATCTTCGGCCCAACCAGCCCCAAAGTGATGGCCGAGATAGCCGGCGCGAACAACGCGCCGGCCGCAGCGGCAATCGACTGGGTAATCGCCACCATGGTGAAGCCCGACACGATCGGCAGCGATAGGCTGCTCAGCGTCACGAGCATCGCGGCGAAGATTACGATGCGCGGCTTGTTCTTGGCGCGGCCCGGCGTTCCTGGTATCTTTGCGTTGGTAGATTAGTTATCTCGTACCAAGCGCCGGATGGGCACCGGCCGACAGTCAGCGGCCGCGTGACGTGGCAACGCGATCAAGTGCAAAGCTACCAGGGATCTAGTCACTACCAGGGATCTAGTCACAGGCATCGCATTGTCAGAGTGCAGGCAAAGCCCCAAACGGCGGTGGCGTACTCGGCAAGACCCCTGCTCGAGTGCGTATCGCTGCCATCATCGACCTCGCGAGAAGCCATCGATTGGTCGGCGATGGCAGCGTTTCGCAACCTGCCTTGTCAGCTTTGTCAGATTGAGTGCAGCAGCTGGTAAGCCAGGAAGGCTGGTGAATGCCGCGCGGTCACAAGCCAGCTAGCCCGCTTTAGTGCTTTAACCAATCGCCGAAGGTGATGCGGCTAATGGTGCTTATGTACCTGCGTTTTCGGCTCAACCCCTGGAACGTTGTCCATTCTTGCTGTTTGCACATTGGCAATGGCGCGAGCGGTGCGCGCGTCTGTCGTACTGCTCGCTGACGCGTTCACTGCTCGTGGTGGGCCGAAGGGGGGCGTGCTAGCAAGCCTCTACCCCTGCCGAGATCGTTGCAGTCATGGTAAAGCAGCCCGAGTTCGAAGTTCAGAAGCGTGCTGCAGCGAGTGCCGCGGTTGCTGAGATTACAGATGGCATGCTGATCGGCCTGGGGACGGGGAGCACGGCAGCATATGCGGTCTCCGAAGTCGCGCGCCGGGTTCGAGACGGTCTGGCGATCCGTGCAGTCGCGACATCGAAGGCGACAGCGCACGCGGCCATGTTGGCCGGCATTGAAGTCGTCGAACTCCAGGACTTCGATCGGATCGATCTCGCGATCGATGGCGTCGACGAGATCGACGGACAGCTACGCGCCATCAAAGGCGGTGGTGGCGCTATGCTGCAAGAGAAGATCGTGGCCGACGCCGCCGACCGGATGATTGCCATCGCCGATGCGTCGAAGCGCGTGCGACAAATCGGTGCACGGCCGGTTCCTGTGGAAGTGCTGCCGATGGCGCAAGCCCTGGCGCTGCGACGTGCAGGCGAACTCGGCGCGCGGGCCGTCTTGCGGTGCAAGGAAGCGCTGCCGTTTCGCACCGACCAAGGCAATCTGATCATCGACTGCCACTTCGCCGTGATTAATGATCCGGCCAATCTTGCCGACCGACTCGCCCGCATCCCTGGGGTGCTGGGCCATGGCTTGTTCCTCAGCGAGATCGACACGATCTATGTTGGGGTGGCCGGCGGTGTCGAGCGCTGCGACCGGCCGTAAATAAACTGCGGCGGGGCATATCGCACTGCGGCATCCTTCCCCGTCCTCCGTCGTTTCAGGCACAAACCGCCGAGGACTTCCATGACCGCTACGACCGCTTCGACCGACGCCGTCCACGAGGACGGCTCTCCGGATCGCCTCGCCATCGACACTATTCGCACTCTCGCCATGGATGCGGTGCAGAAGGCCAACTCGGGTCATCCAGGCACGCCCATGGCGCTGGCGCCCGTCGCGTACACGTTGTGGAAGGACTTCATCCGCTACGATCCGGCCGCACCCGACTGGCCCAACCGCGACCGCTTCGTGCTCTCCGTCGGCCACGCCTCGATGCTGCTCTACGCGGTGCTGCACCTCGCCAGCGTCGAGGAGATCGATGCTGACGGCAACAAGACCGGTGAGCCTGCCGTCAGCCTCAGCGACATCGAGCAGTTCCGCCAGCTGAGCTCGAAGACGCCAGGCCATCCCGAATACCGCATGACCACTGGTGTCGAGACGACCACCGGGCCGCTGGGCCAGGGTTGCGGCAACTCGGTCGGTATGGCGATTGCGGAGCGGGCGCTGGCTTCACGGTTCAACCGGGACGGCTTCGACTTGTTCGACCACGACGTCTACGTTCTGTGCGGCGACGGCGACATGATGGAAGGCGTCTCGGCCGAGGCAGCTTCGGTCGCCGGGCACCTGAAGCTGTCGAACTTGTGCTGGGTCTACGACAGCAACCACATCACTATCGAAGGCGGCACCGACATCGCCTTCACCGAAGACGTCGGCAAGCGCTTCGAGGCGTACGGATGGAACGTCATCCACGTCGACGACGCCAACGACACCGCCGCGTTCGGCAAGGCGATCGAGACATTCCGCGCCACCGACGACCGCCCGACCTTCATCGTCGTCCACTCGGTGATCGGCTGGGGCTCTCCCCGAGCCGGCAGCGAAAAGGCGCATGGCGAGGCGCTGGGCGAGGACAACGTGCGCGCAACCAAGAAGGCGTACGGCTGGCCCGAGGACAAGCAGTTCTACGTGCCCGATGGCGTCAAGGAGCACTTCACCCAAGCCGTAGCCGGGCGCGGCAAGCCGCTGCGCGAAGAATGGGAAGCGACGTTCGAGCGCTATCGCCAGAGCTTTCCTGAGCAGGCCGCCGAACTCGACCTGCTGCGCCGCGGCAAGCTGCCCGACGGCTGGCAGGCCGAGATCCCGACGTTCCCCGCCGATGCGAAGGGCCTCGCCTCGCGAGATAGCGGCGGGAAGGTGCTGAACGCCATCGCCCCGCACGTGCCCATGCTGATGGGCGGCGCCGCCGACCTCGCGCCGTCGACCAAGACCAACCTTACGTTCCAGGGCGCGGGCTCGTTCGAGCCGAACGACTACTCGGGCCGCAACTTCCACTTCGGCGTGCGCGAGCATGCGATGGGGTCGATCGCCAACGGCATGGCGCTGTCGTATTTGCGTTCTTACACCGGCACCTTCCTCGTCTTCGCCGACTACATGCGCGCGCCGATCCGCCTCGCCGCGATCATGGAGTTGCCGGTGGTCTTCGTGTTCACCCACGACTCTATCGGTGTCGGCGAGGACGGGCCCACTCACCAGCCGATCGAGCACTTAGCCACGCTGCGGGCGATCCCGGGGCTGGACACGATCCGGCCGGGCGATGCCAACGAAGTCGCCGCCGCGTGGAAGGTCGCGCTCAGCCATACCCACGAGCCGACCGCACTGATCTTCTCGCGCCAGGCGATCGCCACTCTGGACCGCGAGAAGTACGCCTCCGCTGATGGCTTGGAGAAGGGCGGCTACGTCCTGGGCGATTGCGAGGGCACGCCCGAGATCATCCTGATCGGCACCGGTAGCGAACTGCCGATGGTGGTCGCCGCGCACGAGAAATTGACGGCAGAAGGTGTCAAATCGCGCGTCGTCTCGCTGCCGAGTTGGTACTTGTTTGAAAAGCAGGACAAGGCCTACCATGAAGTGGTGTTCCCCAACGCAGTACGCGCGCGCCTGGCGGTCGAGCAGGCCGGCTCGATGGGCTGGGATCGCTACGTCGGGCATGACGGCGGCACGATCACCATGAGCACCTTCGGCGCGTCCGCCCCGCTCGCCAAGCTTCAGGAAAAGTTCGGCTTCACCGTCGACAACATCTGCGCCGTCGCGCGCAAGCTCATCGAGAACAACGCATGACCAGCCGTCTCAAGCAGCTATCGGATCTCGGCCAGGCGCCGTGGCTCGACTTCGTCGATCGCAAGTTCCTGGCCGATGGTGGCCTGAGGAAGCTGATCGCGGAGGACGGCGCCACCGGCGTCACTTCCAACCCGTCGATCTTCGAAAAGGCGATGGGGCATGGCGAAGCCTATGACGCGGGCTTCACCGAGTTCCTCGGCAAGGCGGATGCCTCGGTCGCGAACACTTACGAGCATGAGGCGATTGCCGACATCAAGGCGGCGGCCGCCGACTTGCGGCCGGTCTACGACCGGCTGGACGGGCGCGACGGCTACGTCAGCCTTGAAGTCTCACCCTATCTGGCCAACGGCACGCAGGAGACGGTCGAGGAAGCGCGCCGCCTGTGGCAAGCGGTCGCCGAGCCGAACCTGATGGTCAAGGTGCCGGGCACCGAGGCTGGCGTCCCGGCGATCCGCACGCTGATCGAGGACGGGCTGAACATCAACGTCACGCTGCTGTTTTCGCTTCACGCCTATCAGCAAGTCGCCGAGGCTTACGTCGCCGGGCTCGAGGCGCGGGTGAAGAAGGGCGAGCCGATCGACCGCATCGCCAGCGTGGCGAGCTTCTTCGTCAGCCGCATAGATGCCGAGATCGACAAGGCCATCGACAAGCGGGTCGCAGCCGGAGACGCCGAGAGCGAGGCGCTGAAGGCCGTGCGCGGCAAGGTCGCCATCGCCAACGCCAAGCTCGCCTACGTCTGGTACCAGGAGCTGATCGCGTCCGATCGCTGGCAGGCGCTCGCGGCCAAAGGCGCGATGCCGCAGCGGCTGCTCTGGGCCTCTACTGGCGTCAAGGACCCAAACTATCCCGACACGCTCTACATCGACACGTTGATCGGGCCCGACACGGTCAACACGATGCCGCCCAAGACCATGGACGCCTTTCGCGACCATGGCACCGTGCACCAGACCCTGACCGAGAACATCGACGAGGCGCGGCATGTGCTGGACGAGGCCGAGCGCCTCGGCCTCAAGCTGGGGGATGTCACCACCGGGCTGGTCAAGGCGGGTGTCACGCTGTTCGCCGATGCCGCTGATACGCTGCTCGGGGCCGTCGCTGAAAAGCGCGCGACGTTCCTCGGCGAGCGGCTGAACGGCATGGGCGCCACTCTGCCCCAAGCTTTGCAGGACGCTGTCGACAAGCGGCTGGAGCAGGCGCGAGCCGAGGCGTGGTCGCGCCGATTGGCGCAGGGCGACGCTTCGCTGTGGACCGGCAAGGACGAGGGCAAGTGGCTGGGCTGGATCGCTGCTGCCAAGGGCGAGCAGGTCGATCCCGCAGCGCTGAAGACGCTTGCCGGCGAGGCGCGCAAGTTCAAGGATGCGGTGCTGCTCGGCATGGGAGGCTCCAGCCTAGGACCCGAAGTGATCGCGCTGATCCTCGGCTCGGAGGAGGGTGGCCCCAAGCTGCACGTGCTCGATACCACCGATCCGGGCCAGATTGGTACCGTGCTTGCCGCGATCGATCCCACGGAGACGCTGTTCATCGTCTCGTCGAAGTCCGGCTCGACCCTGGAGCCCGAACTGCTGCGCGCGTTCTTCTGGGACAAGTCAGGCGGGCAGGGCAGCCACTTTGTTGCCGTGACCGATCCCGGCTCCAAGCTGGAGGCGACCGCCAGGCAGGACGGCTTCGCGCATGTCTTCCCGGGCGATCCGGCAATCGGAGGCCGCTACTCGGTGCTCTCTGCGTTCGGCATGGTGCCAGCTGCGGCGATGGGCATCGACGTTCCCGCATTCTACGAGTCTGTCGCGCCGATGGTGTTCTCGTGCGGAGCGGACGCCCCGCCCGCGCACAATCCCGGCGTGAAGCTGGGCGTCATCATCGGCGAGGCGGCGGTCTCCGGTCGCGACAAGCTGACGATCTTGCCGTCCAAGAGCCTGGTGCCGTTCGGCGCCTGGCTGGAGCAGCTGCTGGCGGAGTCCACGGGCAAGCAGGGCAAGGGCATCGTGCCGGTCGACCTGGAGCCGCTCGGGAAGCCCGAGAGCTACGGCCAGGACCGGCTGTTCGTGCACTTCCACCTGGAAGGCGACGAGGACGTCGAATTGGAAGCCGGCCTCAAGGCGCTGACCGATGCCGGCCAACCGCTGGTGACGATCAAGGTGGCCAAACCCGAACTGATCGGCCAGGAGTTCTACCGCTGGGAAGTCGCCACCGCGATCGCCGGCGCAGTGATCGGCATCGACCCCTTCGACCAGCCCGACGTCGAGGACGCCAAGGTCGCCACGCGCAAGCTGGTCGACGCCTATGAGGCGAGCGGCACGCTGGAGCCGGAAACCGCCGCGGCCGAGACCGACGACTTTGCCGTGTTCGTCGCCAAGGGCGAGAGCGCATCTGGCAACGCTGCGGACCTGCTGCGCCGGCACTTCGCCAATCTCTCGACCGGTCACTACTCCGGCTTCCTCGCTTACATCGAGCGCGACGAGGAAGACGCCGCAGCCATCGCGGCGATGCGCACCGCCGTACGCGACGCCAAGAAGGTCGCGACCGTCGCCGGCTTCGGCCCGCGCTTCCTGCACTCGACCGGGCAGGCCTACAAGGGTGGCCCAGCGACTGGTGCCTTCCTCACGATCACCCGCGATCCCGATCCGGACCTTGCCGTGCCCGGCCGCGAGGCCAGCTTCGGCACCGTCCAGATCGCCCAAGCTCGCGGCGACACCGACGTACTCGCCAGCCGCGGCCAGCGCGTGCTGCGGGTCCACTTGAAGCAGGGCGGAGCCGGCCTGGCCGCTCTCCAAGCCGCCGTCCTCGCCGCCGTTCAGAACTGAAGGAATTTTCGATGCGTCTAGCCATGATCGGCCTCGGCCGGATGGGAGCCAATATCGCGCGCCGCCTGATGCGCGGCGGACACGAGATCGTCGCGTACGACCGCAATGAGCCTGCGGTCGCGGCTCTCACCGCCGAAGGCGCCACGGGGGCGACCTCGCTGGAGGACATCGCGGCCAAGCTGCAGTCCCCGCGCATCTTCTGGGTCATGCTCCCCGCCGGCGCGCCGACGGAAAGTACGATCGAGGCGTTGGCCAAGCTGTCCGGACCCGGCGACATCATCATTGATGGCGGCAACACCTTCTACAAGGACGACATCCGCCGCGCCGCAGCCTTACGCGACAAGCAGCTCAAGTATGTCGACGTCGGCACCTCGGGCGGCGTGTGGGGCTTGGAGCGCGGCTATTGCATGATGATCGGGGGCGACAAGGAGACGGTCGACCTGCTGGATCCGATCTTCGACAGCCTGGCGCCCGGCTACGGCACAATCCCGCGCACGCCCGACCGCATCGACTCCGACGAGGACCCCCGCGCCGAGAAGGGCTACATCCACGCCGGACCTGCGGGCGCCGGGCACTTCGTCAAGATGGTGCACAACGGCATCGAGTACGGGCTGATGCAGGCCTATGCCGAGGGCTTCGACATCCTCAAGGGTAAGGCGTCCGACAAGCTCGCGCCAGAGGAGCGCTTCGACATCAACCTGACCGACGTCGCCGAAGTCTGGCGTCGCGGCAGCGTGATCTCGTCCTGGCTGCTCGACCTCAGTGCCGCTGCGCTCGCCAAGGATCATCACCTCGATGCCTACACCGGCCGCGTGTCCGACAGCGGCGAGGGGCAGTGGACAATCGATGCCGCGATGGAAGAGGCGGTGCCCGCCTACGTCCTGAGCGCCGCCTTGTTCGCGCGCTATCGCAGCCGTGTCGACACCACGTTCGGCGACAAGCTGCTCTCGGCCATGCGCTACGGTTTCGGCGGTCACGTCGAACTGCCGCAATGAGCGATGCAGAGACGGCGCCGCCCGCCACTCTCGTCATCTTCGGCGCGCTGGGTGACCTGACCAAGCGGCTTCTGGTGCCGGCGCTGGCGAACCTCCAGCGCGAGGGGCTGCTGGCGGACGACACCACGCTGCTGGGCGTCAGCTATCACGACAGCGATGATGCGCAGCTGGTCGACGTTCTGGACGAGTTCGTGGAGAACGATGCCGGCTGGGACGCGCTGAAGCCGAAGGTGCATTATCTGAAGGGCGATTTCACCGATCCGGCCGCGTATCAGGCGATTGCCGACAAGGTGAAGGGCAATGCCGTCTTCTATTTGGCCACGGCGCCGGGCTTCTTCGGCACGATCGTCGACCGGTTGGGCGAAGCGGGCTTGCTCGACCAGAAGGACGGCTTTCGCCGGGTCGTGATCGAAAAGCCGTTCGGCACCGATCTCGCCTCCGCGCAGGCGCTGAACAAGCAGATCCTGGCGCGGGGCGGGGAGGACCAGTTCTACCGGATCGACCATTTCTTGGGAAAAGAGACGGTGCAGAACATCATGGTCGCGCGGTTCGGCAACGCCTTGCTCGAGGCCGTGTGGAACAACCGCTACGTCGACCACGTGCAGATTACCGCCGCTGAAACGGTGACGGTCGGCACGCGGGGCAAGTTCTACGACGCTACCGGCGCGCTGCGCGACATGGTGCCCAATCACTTGTTCCAGCTGCTGGCGATGATCGGCATGGAGCCGCCCAATAGCTCGGACGCAGAAGCGATCCGCACCGAGAAGGCCAAGCTGATCGCTGCCGTCCGCCCAATCGCGCCCGAGGACGCCGCTCGCGGTCGCTACCAGGCCGGCACGATTGGCGACGAGACCGTGCCGGCGTATCGCGAGGAGAGCGACGTTGCGCCCGACAGCCGCACCGAGACGTATGTCGCACTCAAGCTCGCGGTCGAGACCTGGCGATGGACCGGCGTGCCGTTCTACTTGCGCACCGGCAAGGGCCTGACCGCGCGCGACACCGAGATCGTGGTGCAGTTCCGCGAGGTGCCGGTGGCGCTGTTCCCACGCGACGACGCGCTGCCGCCCAACCGGCTGGTGCTGCAGATCCAGCCTCAGGAGGGCATCTCGCTCGCCTTCGTGGCGAAGAAGCCCGGGCCGCTGATGGAGACCGCGCCGGTCTCGATGGATTTCCGCTATGCCGACGCATTCGAGATGGGACACCGCACCGGCTACGAGACGCTGCTGTACGACGTCCTGATCGGCGACCAGACCCTGTTCCAGCGCGCCGACCAGATTGAAGGCGGCTGGCGCGCGGTGCAGCCGGTGCTCGATGCCTGGGCGGCGGAGGGCGAACCGGAAGGCTACGCCGCCGGCAGCGCGGGTCCGGCGAGCGCCGACGCCTTGCTGGAGCGTGATGCCAGAGCCTGGCACGCGCTGTCATGACCGTGCGCCTCATCGTCTCCGACATCGACGGCACGCTCGTCCGCCATGACAAGACGCTCAGCGACGGCGTCGTCGCTGCGGTGGGGCGGGCGCAGGCGGCAGGTCTCGCCTTCAGCCTCATCAGCGCGCGGCCGCCCTCGGGTATGCTGTGGATCGCGCAGAAGCTGGGTCTCACTGCGCCTATCGGCGCGTTCAACGGCGGCACGATCGTCCAGCCCGACGGCGCCGTGGTCACCGCCGAGCACATCGATCCCGATATTGCCGCGCGCGTGCTGACACTCATCGACCAGCCCGGCGTGACACCCTGGCTGTTCGCGGACGGCAAGTGGTACGCCCAGACGACCGAGAACCAGTACGTTCCCCGCGAGCGGCTCGCGGCCAATCAGGAACCGGTGATCCGATCTGAGTTTGCCTCGCTCACGGCGCGCGCGGACAAGATCGTCGCGGTAAGCGACGATCACGACGGCTTGGCCGAGCTCGAAGCCAGGGTGGCGGGCGAACTGGGCGCCTCTGCCAACGTCGTGCGCTCGCAGCCCTACTACCTCGACGTGACCGCGCCAGGCGGCAACAAGGGCGCCGGTGTCACCGCGCTCGCGGCGGCTTATGGCGTCTCGCTGAGCGACCTCGCCGTGTTCGGTGACCAGAATAACGACTTGGCCATGTTCAAGGTGGCCGGGTATTCCGTTGCGATGGGACAAGCACCCGACAACGTGCGCGCCGCCGCCAGCGCAGTCGCAGCCTCCAACGAGGACGATGGCGTAGCCGATGCGATCGACCGCCTGGTGCTGCCACGGCTTACCGCGCGATGAGCCGCCCGCTTCTGATCGCCCCCTCGGTGCTCGCAGCTGACTTCGGGCACCTGGCGGACGAGGTCCGGGCCGTCGAGCGCGCCGGTGCCGATTGGATCCACGTCGATATCATGGACGGGCGTTTCGTGCCGGAGATCTCTTTCGGTCCAGCGGTCGTGCGGGCGATCAAGCGCGCCGCAACCAGGCCGCTGAACGTGCACCTCATGGTGGTCGAGCCCGAACGCTCGCTCCAGGCCTATGCCGAGGCGGGCGCCGACCATCTGCTCGTCCAGGCTGAGCCAGGTTCCACCGTCCATCTCCACCGAGTCCTCAGCCAGGTGCGCGAACTCGGCAAGCGTCCGGGCGTGGTGATCGACCCGGCGACACCGCTCGCCTGGATCGAACACGTGCTGCATCTGGTCGACATCGTCCTGGTTATGACGGTGAATCCCGGCTTCGGTGGCCAAAAGTTCCTGCCCGAGATGCTGCCCAAGATCGCCTCCTTGCGTGCGTTGTGCGAGGAGCGGGGCCTCAATCCGCACATCGAAGTCGATGGCGGGCAGGACCCAGCGACGGTCGCTTCGGTGGTCCAGGCCGGAGCCGACGTCATCGTCGCGGGCACCGCCATCTTCGGCAAAGCGGATTATGCCGAGGCAGTCGATCAGATCCGCCGCAACGGCACCAAGCAAGGACGGTATTGAGACGAAGTTTTGCTTCGGCGTTGTTCGTACCCTCGCAAAGCAAACAGCTTTCGCGGTGATTACTCCCAGCCGCAAAAAAGCGAGTCATTTTACGCCTGCCCATGAGGTTCGCCGGCGATCAGCCTGGCCGCGGCGCGTGCACAGCACCTGCTTGCGGCCGCAACCTGCAGCTAGGCCAGCAGGTCTAGCACATTTGAACATGTCTCATTTCGTCCGACGATTATGGTCGATCGCTGCGCTCGCTTGTGCAAGGTTCGCATGAGCAAAGTAGGCAGAGGAGTAAGCGCACATGACCGCCAAAGCAGTGACAATGAACGTGCAGGGACCGATCGCTGCCATAACTTTGTCGCGACCCAAACAAGGCAACTCCGTTGATCTTTCGCTAGCCCAGGAGCTGCGTAGTGCCGTTGCGGCGGTTGAGACGGACCCTGACGTTCGATGTGTGACCCTCACCGGCGCTGGAAAGCTGTTTTGCGGCGGAGGCGATATCGCCTGTTTCGCTGAGAACACGAATGTTCCGGCCTACCTGGATGAACTCGCGACCACGTTACACGAGGCGATCGCCAAGCTCATGAGGCTTCGGGTTCCTGTGGTGACCCTCGTGAATGGGCCGGCAGCAGGCGCGGGGCTGAGCCTGGCGATCTGCGGTGATATCGTTATCGCGGCGCGGTCTGCGACGTTTCTCGCCGCCTACGGTGCGGTGGGCTTGACGCCGGACGGGGGCATGAGTTGGCTCCTGCCTCGTCTCGTCGGGATGCGCCGCGCGCAGCAGATGATCATAACCAATCGTCTGGTCGATGCCGAAGCCGCCCTGCAGATGGGACTGGTGTCGAGCGTCGTCGACGATGATGCGCTGGCGGAGATTGGCCGCGCAGAGGCAGAGCGGCTCGCCGGTATGGCGACCAGCGCCATCGGCGGCGCCCGGGAACTGCTGCTGGCAAGTTACGAAGGGAGGTTCGAGGACCATCTCGCGAGAGAAGTCCACTCGATCATGGCAGCTGGCGGGACCGCAGAGAGCCGAGAAGGTATCGCTGCCTTCCTGGAACGTCGGAAGCCCGACTTCAGCTCCGTTCGGGCATGAACTAAAGCTTCGCGTAGCCCTGGGGCATGCGCTGCGCCACGACGTCTGCCGGGGTGATTTCGATCGCCATCGGCTTGAGACCAAGGCGCGCGAACATCGCCAAGTCGTTGTCATCGCCTGCGTTGGGCGCGGTGAGCAGCTTGTCGCCGGTGAAGATGGAGTTCGCACCGGCGAGGAAGCACATCGCCTGCGTCATCTCGGACATGG
>NZ_LR732526.1 GCF_902506425.1 Novosphingobium sp. 9U
TGATGTGGTGCGCACCGCCCATGTATGCTTGCGTTCAGCGTGCAATAAGCCAAACAAGACGAACTTCGAACTCGGACTTCTAAATGCTTATTCCTTCGAATACGACGCTTTTTGCTCTGCTGGTTGGCTCGGGGGTTGTAGCTGCGCTGATCACTCAGATCGCAACATTTCTACTTTCTAAATTGCAACGAACTCGACAGGGGCGTTACATCGCATTGAGAAGTGCGCTCGCGATCGAAGAGTTCGGCTCAGACTGTTTGGTCGTTATATACGAGATTGAGGGTTATGAAGAGGATGAGTCGTGGGGCAAGCAGCATGTCACCCTTCCGAGGTTGACGAGTTTCCCCGAGGATGATGAGGGGTGGAGGGCGCTCCCGCCAACCCTTGCTCATCGCCTGCTATCGTTTGCTCCGAAAATCCGTAACGAACAGCGCAACATAGATTTCTACTGGCAAAACACGGAGCCAGATGATGCCACCACAGCTTGTAGCAAGGCGGCATTGGCGCTGGGCTGCGACGCTGATCTTTTGGGACGCGACATCCGCCAAGAAATGAAGCTGCCGTCTCGTGATGCCGCATGGAATTGGGGGCGGCGGTTGCAAGATTTGCGTCAAAAAAGTTACAGAGACGAAGAGTAGCGTGCCCCTTCAATCAATCCTGTCGGCTGTGACAGTGAGGAAAGATCAACCTCCCGGAACGAGAGTCGAAAAACGGCCTCTTGGAGCGCTTCAACACGATAGCCGCTACCGTAGTTCTCGTGGACGGCGGTGCGGGACGAACCGGTCGTCCAACCGCCCAGCAACAAGGCAATGTCGTGGTCGATCCGTGCCGCGCGTAGCTCGTCCCTGAAGTTGTGTCGAAACGAGTGGAACGAAGTGCGGCTCCGCTGCGCGCCGCACGCGCGGAGGAACTGGGTGAACCATTTGCTGAAAGCGACCGGGCGCGAACCCGTTGATCCCGTCTCGATATCGTCGAACAGCTTCTTCTCCCCCGCCCTTCGCTTCGCCTCGGCGAAGTGAAGCAGCCCACAGTCGATGAGCGTCGGGTGGACAGGAATGAGCCGGTCGCTCGCGGTAGTCTTCAACTGCTTATCGGTCGTCCCGTTCAGTGAGCGCAGGCTCACCACGACACAATCGACGCCATCGACGGTGCGGATATCGGTGGCATCAAGCTGGCAGATTTCACCCAATCGTGCGCCGGTGAACAGCGCGATGAGCGGCACCCAGAATCGCGCGTTGCGTGGTCGGTGATCCCCAACTTTGTTGTAGCCGCGCCCGCCATCGACGCAGCCGCGATAGAGCGGCGCATTGAAGATCGCATGAAGCTGGTCCCGGTCGAACGGTACGCGCTTGTCCCGCTTGTTGATAGGGTCGGGCAGACGCAATCCCCTTGCCGGGTTCCGGGCGAGCAGTTCCTCATTGACCGCCCAGTTGAGGAAGCTGCTCATATTGGACATCAGGGAGTTGGCATTTGCCGCGCTTATTACCTTGATGTCGCCGCGCAGGCGGGCGCGATCTGCGGCCTCGCGCGGCGAGAGCTTCGGAAACAATTTCCCCGCGTTTGCGGGGAGGAAGCGCAGCACATCCAGCATATTGCGGCAGTGCGCGCGCGAGATCGACGCGACGGGAACGGCCTCACCGATCACCGCGATGGCGAGCTTCCTACTCGTCTCATACGCCTCCCGCGTGTTGGCGGTCCAAGCGCGCGTCGGATCGTCGATGTAGCTGCGATATGCCTCGGCGAGCGTGAGCGGGCTATCAGCCTCAATGCTTGCGGCGAGCGGAAGCGCGATCGGGGTTGGGATCGGGCGCTCGACAGGATCGTCCTTCGACGGTTCAATGAGCATCGCATCGACAGGCAGGCCCGCCATCGCGCGGGCGTGCTCGATCTCCATTTCGATCCGGGCGACGACTCCCGGCAATCGACGCAGCGCGACCGAAAGGCTGTCCGTCCGAAGCGAGCGCCAGATTTCGAGCCGGTTCAGCAGTCGCTGAGTGTCCACGGGCACAGTATGCCGATAGTAGAGTTTTTGCCCCCGTCGAAGCACACCACGGGGCAAATCCCGTAGCAACTTACCGTAGC